>CAZQAI010000066.1:3156-8203 GCA_964591305.1 uncultured Clostridium sp. | reverse complement strand
CATAGCGAACCGACTGCTCGTTCAGACTGTCATGATACCTGACCATATCCCGCAGGTAAGATACGGCGGTAGTGGCCGTGTTGACAGCTTCGGGGTCGTCTCCGGTGATCACGATGGCATCGGTACCATCCTCCCCCGACTTGTTGTGCAGACTGACGCCGAACCTGTTCTCAATAAGGCGGGTGTTGACGTCGAAGTTGCCGAAGAGAGCCGATGTCATCTCGGCTGTATCCGTTTTAATCACTCTTTGCATCATGCGGTACTATACTCCTTGGAGGTTACTCTGTGACCGAGAAAACAGCCTCCCGGGCAATGTCCTCCACACACACCACCGTCACATCCAGACAAAAGGCAGTGTCGGTCAGGGAGGGAATAACGGTTTTGCGTAAAAGCTCGGCTCCGCCTGGAATGGCGGCAATCTGCCGGGCCAGCTCCAGGTAAGCCAATTCCTGTGCCTCGGCTGGGGTGCGGGTGACCGTCACCATCCGGGAAACGGAGTCGCCCACCGGGATATACCATGTGGTGCGCACAGAAACAGGAAAACCCACGCCAGGCAAAAGGCTGAGATTTTTCTCACTCTTTATTGTATCACATATACCCCCCTCATTTCCAGAGGTTTTTGAAAATTTTATCTCTTTCCCGAAAAAAAACAGTGTTTTTTCCTTGCTGATTGCCTCTGCCTCTGCCGGGAGCCGACTTTGCTGATATGCTAAGGGAATCTCAATATGGAATTCCCGCACTGTCCGGGCGTACACATGTCCCTGGGCGTGTGTCCAGCGGAAGCCCACCCGATCGCTGTCGTACAGGCCGCTGATCAACAGCTGCCCCTCGCTGACTGTTTGCCCAGCCGCAACCAGAAGGTTGCCTTGAAGTAGCTCCACCCGTTCTATGACCCCGGCCCGAGAGGCCACGAGATTGGCCGGCTGGTCCTCGGTATGGTCAGGGGGATAGGTGGCTTCACGCACCTGGACATAAGCGACAGTGCCCCGACGGTTGATGGAGATCCAGGACAGGCGCCGATCATACATGAGTGCCCTGTTCTCCACCCGGTCTGCGGCAAACCCCCGCAGGGAGCTCCCCACTGTAAAGCCGCAGGCGGCCAGCGTTTCCTTGACATCCCGGGAGGTCAGGGTCTCTGTTCCGCTGACACGGATATCCCAGACGACCTGTTGGGAGATGAACAGCAGACATAGGCCCAACACAAGTCCCACGCATACGCCCGCCCTGTGGGACATCCGCCGGCATATCTGAGGCAGTCCCCGAGCATCACTGACCGTCACAGGCAGGCCGGCAGCCTCGCAGGCGGCACGCAGCGTACGCATCAACGGACAGCGTACCCGCACCGTAATGTCGCCGTCAGGCGTACTTGAAAAGCCATCATAAGGGATCATGCGGCTACGGCATACCTCCAGGAGACGAGAGGCGTCACAGGCCTTTGCCGATACCTCCCGCCATCCACTCAGCCAGTACGCAGGATTCATACGCTGTCACCTCCTTCATCCGCCTTGTCATCCTTGCCCTCAAAGGATAGACTGTCGATCTTTCCGTCGATACCCACTGCCCCGCCCAGGTAGGATGTGCAGATCAACCGTTCCCCTCGGATGGCCAGGGTACAGCGAGGCAGGATCAGCCGGATGCAATCGGGGGTATAAGCCGCGATGCGGCGACAGCCGTGAACAGTCAGGTTATGGCGCCCCCGCATGTCCAAGCGCATTCCACCGGACAGAAGGTCGGGGGGAACATCCAACCGTACAGCCAGCCACTCCGGCAGGGAACGGTGTTTCTCATCCTTGCGGCTCATGTTTTTCATCCTCCCATCATATGGTACTATGGTATCCTATGCATATGGAGGACCCAGCATGACAGGAAAGATGGATCAGAGCCGCAAGACAGGCTCGGCGGGGAAAAGCCGCCTTAAAAGCCATACAGGACAGACCGGCAGATCGGCCGGGATGAGTACAGTAAAGGCTGCAGGGAAAGAAAAAACTTCCAATCTGAAAGGACAGCCTGTTCCCCATGCCACAAAAGTCCGATGGGCCGTTACGGGACGTGCCGGATCATCCGGTTCCGAAAGGGCGAAGCGGCCGCTCCCTTCAGTGGGGCAGGTTTGCTTTTGCCTGATGTCCACCTTTTGCTTTATCCTGATCCTGCGCAATGCCGACGTGGCCATTGAGTACATGGGACGAGGGTTGACCCTGTGCGCCAGGACGGTCATACCTTCTCTGTTCCCCTTCATGGTCATCTCCGAGCTGCTGGTGCAGAGCGGGGCAGGGGAGGCACTGGGGCGGATCTTTTCGCGATTCATGCGCACGGTATTCGGACTGTCCGGAGCAGGGAGCACGGCGGTCTTTTTGGGGTCGCTGTGCGGCTTTCCTGTGGGGGCTAAGACAGCTGTTTCGCTCCTGGACAGGAACATGATCTCCAAGTCTGAGTGTGAGCACCTGTTGACCTTTTCCAACAATCCCAGTTCAGCCTTTCTCATCAGTGCCGTAGGGGTTTCGCTATTCGGAAACCGCCGATTGGGTACGGTGTTGTACTTTACGGTATTGGGAAGCTCCTTTGCGGTGGGCTTTGTGTTCCGTTTCTTTGTGCGGGAGAAGGGAGGACCGACCAACCATCCTCATTTTCCCTCGGGGCTTCATCCGGGCGGGGTGGAGATGTTTACCGGAGCAGTTTCGGGAGCAGCCACGGGGATGTTGCTGGTATGCGCTTATGTAATCTTCTTCTCAACCCTATCGGGAACACTGTCCTGCCTGAGAGGGCTGTCCGGAGGCATGAATCCCACGCTGTATGCCTGCTTCTGCGGCTTTCTTGAGATGTCAGGCGGCATCAGTGAAGCGTCCTCACTGACAAACGGGCACACCGCCCTGATCCTCACGGCAGCCATTGCAGGATGGTCAGGGCTGTCGGTACACTGCCAAATCATGTCGCTGTGTGCCGGACGGGAATTGTCCTTTAAACCGTATGTAACCGCAAAGGTGCTCCAGGGCCTGCTCAGTGCCGCCGTTATGGCCATCATCCTCAAGGTGGCATCCCCCGGATGGCTCACCCCGGGTACTTACACCATGGTAGGCACGCTCCTCGACTTGAGTGGCGCCATGCAGTCAGCCCGGGTCACAGTCAGCATTCCGGAGGTGATCTGCCATGCGGGCTTTCTGGCGGGATTGTGGATGCGGCTGCTCCGTCGGCGGATGTGAGAAGCCGGCTCCAGAAAGCGCAATGTCATGACCGGATCCCCTCAATATGCCATTGCTCCGCACCATTCGCCGTTATGTGACATATCCTGCCTTTGAGGAGGTGTTGCATATGGGCAATATACACTCCGGAATCAATCATGACACCGGATACAGCTCCGGCGGAGGGAATCATGCCATCCGGTATCCCAATTCCTGCACCGTCGTGATAGGCTCCATGACTCAGACGCTCCATGCGCAGACTGTACTGGCTGCCGCCTCCATTCGGGCGGCCGTGACCAAAATCAGCTCAAATAAAACGAATCATGGCTGTGCATACGGCCTGATTTATCCCTGTATACAGAAGACAAATGTGACCGAAGTCCTGTCAGAGGCAGGCATCCGTGTCCGGCATATGCCGGGGGAGGACGGCTTATGATGCGCCGTCGCTCATCTATGCTTCGTCCCACAGCTGTTCGCTCCCCTGACAGGAGGGAGGATACGTCCTCTTTGACTTCTCCGATCTATCTGGACAACGCCGCCACCAGTTTTCCAAAGCCACCCGGTGTTGTGCGGGCGGTCGAGGAGGCCATGGATGTCATAGGCGGTAATCCGGGACGGGGCTCACACATCCTGGCCTTGCGGGCCGCCGAGGAGGTATATGCTTGCCGTCAGGCTGCCGCTCGGCTGTTTGGCCTTAACAACCCTGAGCGGGTCATTTTCACGTTGAATGCGACCCACGCCCTGAATCTGGCCATCAAGGGGCTTGTGCGGCCCGGGGATCGGGCGGTCTGCTCGGACATGGAGCATAATGCCGTGTTCCGGCCTCTGTACCGCATGGCTGCGGACGGTCTGATTACCCTGGACATTTTCGATACTTTTCCCGCAAGGGCTGACCGCACAGAGGAAAAGATTCTGGAATCTCTGGATCGACGGCTGACTCCCGGAACCCGGGTGCTGGCCTGTGCCCATACGTCCAACATCTGCCCAGCCACCTTACCTCTGGAGGCTATGGGCCGGATGTGCAGGGAACGAGGTGTGCTGTTCGTGGTGGACGGGGCGCAGTCAGCGGGAGCTCTTGATATTGACATGGAGCGGATGCACATTGATGCGTTGTGCGTTCCCGGCCATAAGGGCCTGATGGGTCCTATGGGGTGTGGCATGCTGCTCCTCGGCCCGGATGTACACCCTGACACCCTCATAGAAGGGGGGAATGGGGTGGACTCCCTGTCCGGAGAGATGGGGGATGATCTGCCGGAGCGGTACGAACCAGGTACGCTGGCCTTGCCTGCTATTGCCGGACTGCGGGCGGGACTGGAGTATGTCATGAAAGTCACACCGGCGGCCATCCGGGACAAGGAAAACCGTCTGTGCGCCTATGCGCGGGCGGGACTTTCGGAGATTCCCGGTGTCCGGATTTTTCTGCCTCGCCTGGAGGGGTCCACCTTGCTGTTCACGGTAGCCGGACTTGACTCTGAGGAAATCGGCGCTTACCTGGATACTCCGGCCATGATCCGTCGCTCTCCCGGACGGTTTGGAGGCCGTATGCCCGGGGTGGGGCAGGGGAGAAACAGCCTGTCTGACGCGGAGACAACAGGCTCTGCGGGGCAAGGCATATGTGTCCGTCCCGGGTTTCACTGTGCCGCCCTGGCGCATCGCACCTTGGGGACACCCGAAGGGGGCGCTGTCCGGGCCAGCTTTGGGTGGTTCAACACCGAGGCAGATGCCGAGGCGTTGGTCAGCCGCGTGCGGACGATTGTGGAAAACAACGGGCTGGCTCATTGATATGAGCCAGCCCGTTGCTTTTTCGGCATATTATTCCAATGCCTCCATGGGATCACAGCTTTTCAAAATCCTCTGCTCCGTGCTTGCAC
>CAZQAI010000066.1:0-3146 GCA_964591305.1 uncultured Clostridium sp. | reverse complement strand
CGGCAACGTTTCACCCTCATATACATAGCCGCAGATTTTGCAGACATACCCCTTCTTTTTCTCGGGGGCGGGCTGGGGTTTGGGTTTGATGTGGGCGAAGTAGTAGGTGTAGGTCACGGAGGGGTCATCCGACAGCACCGCTCCGGCGGTCACATCCGCGATGAAGAGGGTGTGCGTGCCGCAGTCAACGGAGGAGATCACCCGGCAGGACAGGTAGGCGTTGGTATATTTGGTCAGGTAAAGCAGACCGTTTTCAGAGCGGATTACCGACTCACAACCCTCAAACTTATCGCAGTCCCGCCCACTCTGGAAGCCGAAATGCCGGAACAGATCAAAAGGCACTTTTTCGGACAGCACCGACACATTGAACAGGCCGGTATGCTTGATCATGTCGTGGGTCAGGTTGGACTTGTTGACAGCCAGGGAGACCCGCTTGGGGGTATCGGTCAGCTGGGTCACCGTGTTGACAATGCAGCCGTTGTCCTTTCCGTTTTCACGAGCCGACAGCAGGAACAGGCCGTAGGAGAGCTTGAACATAGCGGCAGGCTCCAGGGCTGTCGCCATCCCGGCGGGTTCCTCGTTCCGAACGGGACAAATACCGGAGGCGATGGCGGCGGCCATGGCCTTCAGCTCCTCCTCCTGACCGGGCGCCAGAGCGGAACGCAGGGTCACGGTCTGCTCCAGCACGGTCATGTTCTTCAGACCTCCGACAATCTCCCGCATGAGCTTGCCGGCTGTGGGGGCCCAGGTGCCGTTTTCAATGAAAGCCAGCGTGCGGCCCTGCCAGTTGTGGGAGGCCAGGTCGTGGAGCAGATTTTCCATGTTGACAAAGATACCGGCGTTATAGGTGGTGGAGGCGAAGACAACGTGACTGCATCGGAAGGCCTCAGCCAGTATATAGGAGGGATGCGTCACCGACACATCGAACATGCGGATATTTCTGACACCGGCCTCCGCTAGGTAGTCGGCCAGACGGTTGACAGCCTGCTCTGTGTCACCGTATACCGAGGCGTATGCGATGAGCACACTGCGTTCCTCGGGCGTGTAGGTGCTCCACAGGCGGTACTTTTCCAAAAGATCCCCCAGGTTATCCCGCCAGATCAGGCCGTGCAGCGGGCAGATCATGCGGATGTCCAGTGAGGCAGCTTTGCGGAGCAGAGCCTGCACCTGGGTGCCGTACTTACCCACAATGTTGGTGTAGTAACGCCGCATTTCATCCATATATCCGGCCTGCAGATTGACCTGGTCTGCAAACAGGTTGCCGTTTATGGCACCGAAACTGCCAAAGGCATCGGCGGAGAACAGGATGCGGTCGGTGGCGTCATAGGTGACCATGACCTCCGGCCAGTGCACCATAGGCGCCGCCACAAAGGTCAGGGTGTGCCGGCCGGACGACAGCATATCCCCCTCGTTCACCACGTACAACTTGTCCTGAATCGCCAGTTTGGGGAAGAATTGGTTCATCATGGTCACTGTTTTCTTGTTGCAGACCACCACCGTTTCCGGCCAGCGCAGCAGCAGTCCCTCCAAGGAGGCGCAGTGGTCAGGCTCCATGTGTTGAACCACCACAAAGTCCAGCTTACGGCCTCCCAATGCCTCGGCCAGGTTGTCGTAGAACCGGTCAGATACTGAACGATCCACCGTATCAAGCAGGACGGTCTGCGTATCAAGAAGCAGGTAGGCATTATAGGACACCCCTGCGGGAATGGGGTAGACATTTTCAAAGAGTGCCATACGCCGGTCGGATGCGCCGACATAGACCAAATCCTCCGTGATTTTGCGAATGCTCATAGGGTGATACCTCCTCATAATCAAAGCACAATCCCCCGCCGGACGGTGAGGGATTGCAGGTTTCGTTTACAACGCTGGGAAAACAGATGCTCCGTAGGCAGCCAGTGCGTGGTCTTCCTCACCCGTGCCGCCGCTGACACCCAAACCGCCTACGATCATGCCATTCACCATCAGAGGGACTCCGCCCCCGAAGGTGACGATCCTGTCCAGATTCTGAAGGCCGTAGAAGGTTTGTCCGGGCTGAACCAGGCGGGACAGCTCCATGGTGGGCATTTTGACTGCCACAGCGGTGTACGCTTTTTTGACAGCCACCTCATAGCTGACAAGGAAGGCTCCGTCCATACAGTGTACGGCTACCGGGTTTCCCTCGGCATTGACCACGGCCACGACAGCCTGCTTTCCTTCAGATCGGGCTTTTTGTTCAATCGCCTCCATCAGCCGAGTTGCCTTCGGCAGATCCAACGCTTTCCCTGCCCCCAGTCGGGCCAGTACCTGCCCCACTACATCTTCCATAACGGCGGCGGGAGCAGCGCCCGACACAGGCGTCACTCCGGCAGTCGGGGCAAGAACCGGGGCGGATCCCGGAATGGCGGCGGCTGCTGTGGCTGTGTCTGCACAAGCGGCAGTTTGTGCCTCGGCCTTTTTCTGTTCGTTCAGAAAATCAGAGTATCGGGCGCAGACCAGGAGCCAGTCGCTCAGCCGGTTGATATACTGCTTGAAGGTGGCGGGCACGGCATATCGGCGATCCATGGAGATCAGGGCACGCTCGGCGCGGCGGACGGTACTCCGTGCCGTGTCCAACCGGGCGGACTGTTCGCAGCCACCGGGCAGGGTCTCGGAAAGCGCCGCCTTGCCGGCGGCCTCCGGGAGCTTCTCCAGCATTTTATCCATATCGCTCTCCAGAAAAGCGACTTCCTCAGCGGAAAAGACATACCGGCCGCTTCGTGGGTCGGCCAGGCCGGCAGCCAAGGTGCGCAATGTCTTCTGGACACGGATCAACTTGCCGCTGAAGATGGGGCAATCGGTTACGGCACGGACAGAGCCCAGCGCCGCAACGGCCTCTTCGCAGCCGCCAATGGCGGCTACCCGTTCGTCGGCCTTGGGTACCTGAGAGCCGGGCAGCAGGGAAGTCAACCCCTTGTCTCCGGTGCCTGTATACAGTTTCCCCTCTTTTTTCTCCATGTGCCGTCTGCTCCTTTGTTTTTTTGCTTCCATGTCCTTCCTCGGCTTTCGGATGGGCATTTCCACACACACTACATTATACAACAAAGTGACTGTGACGTCAAGGGGAAAATGAAAAAACAGAGTGAAAAACACATGAGAGTTACAGTTCAGCCACCCTCTATCGTACGCTT
>CAZQAI010000065.1:0-8270 GCA_964591305.1 uncultured Clostridium sp. | reverse complement strand
TAGCATTTTTTCGTCCCCTTATTCTTTTCCTCCATTATATCACAACTATCGGTTTTTGGTATCTTTTTTATGCGTGAGCCGTGCACCATTCCCGCAACAACAGCATGTATTATTGTGCAAACCAGCCGCTTGCCATTTATACATGAAAGTTCCTGGAATCTCTGTTGGGGTCTGTTCCCGTGTTACAGTTCACCCACCCTCTATAGTACGCTCCCTTTTCCACTGTAGAGTGGGGCGAGGGGCCCCGCAGCTATGTTTAGGTTATGTTGGGTGCCATGAACGCCGGTTTCCTGGAAAAGTCATCACGATAAATTCAATATATAAATATATTGAAAGTTCTTTGGGATCCGGGGGGCTTCTTTCAAGAAGCCCCCGGGCGTTCCTCCGTTCCCTGGCTGAACTGTAACGTTCCTGTAAAATAACATAAAAGAATTTTGTTTTTCCCCTTGACAACTACATCGCTTTCGTGTATAATAAAAGCACACCAAAAAGGTGAACATTCCACGTCGGCCGCATCGGTCAGCATGAAAGGCAGGGCAGATACATGGGAGTCACGCAGGAAGCTGATTACGCCCTGCGCATGGTCTGCCTGTTGGCAGAGCGAGGGGAAGTAGTCGGTGCTGAGGTTCTGGCGGGCACGGTAGCCGTGCCTACCCGCTTCGGTCAGAAGATATTACGCAAGCTGTCAGATGCCGGGTTGGTTCGTGCTCTGCGGGGAGCGAGCGGAGGCTTTCGGCTTGTCGCTGACCCGGAGGAATTGACACTGCGGCAGGTAATAGAGGTCATCGACGGCCCGATCGCCCTGCGGCATTGCCTGGATGACAGCCACTCCTGCTCGCATCATCCGTGCAAGGATGAATGTCGGCTTCACCATCTGTTCGCAACCTTGAACGCAGTCGTCATAGAACGCTTGGACAAGGTGACCGTCGGTATGGTGGTGGATGAAACGATCAGCTTGGGACAGCTGTTGGACACTGTCCGATAGCGCCAGCCTGTATTCATGTACCCAAATACAATATTTATTTTATGGAGGATCCGAACATGAAAAAGTGGAGATGCAAAGTCTGTGGGGAGATCATCGAGTCCGAAACCTGCCCCAACGAGTGCCCCCGGTGCAAGGTCAAGGGCGAGGACAAGTTTGAGGAAGTCAAGGAAGAGGCTGTAACCTGGGCAGCAGAACATGTGGTTGGCATTGCGAAGGATGTTCCCGAGGAGATCAAGGAAGGTCTGCGTGCCAATTTTGAGGGAGAATGTTCCGAGGTGGGTATGTATCTGGCTATGGCCCGTGTAGCTACCAGAGAAGGCTACCCCGAGATTGCGCTTTACTGGGAAAAGGCAGCTTACGAGGAAGCCGAGCATGCCGCCAAGTTCGCCGAGATGCTGGGCGAGGTGGTGACCGATTCGACCAAGAAGAACCTGGAGATGCGGGTGGCCGCCGAGAACGGCGCTACCGCCGGTAAGACTGACCTGGCAAAGGCTGCCAAGGCGCTCAACCTGGATGCCATTCATGACACCGTCCACGAGATGGCCCGTGACGAGGCCCGCCATGGGAAGGCATTCGCCGGTCTGCTGGCGCGCTACTTCAAGGACTGAGACAGCAAAGGGGGATAACGGATATGGCCAAGTATATATGCCCCTGTGGCTACGAGTATGACCCTGAGAAGGGCGATCCCGAAAACGGCATCGCACCCGGCACTGCCTGGGAGGATGTACCCGAGGACTTTGAGTGCCCTGTGTGTGGGCTGGGCAAGGATGCCTTCGAGAAAGAAGAGTGAACACCAATCGGAAGACGCTTCCCTTTGCGGAAGCGTCTTCTTTTTGATTGAAACAGCGACTGACAGCGTATGCCTTATTATGTGCCGTCCCCGGTCGTCCGCCTCAGCCAGAGCCTGCCTCCGTGACCCGGATGAAGCTCCCGGCACGCCCAATCCGTCCGGCCTCGGCCAGGACGCCCAGCCTGACCAGCAGATGCAGCATGCCGTAAGCGGCCCGTCCCCGGATACCGGAGGCCTTCTGATACTCGGCAGCCGTGAATGGCCGGGCCGACAGGCTGGCAGGCAGAAATGCATTGGCGTAATCGGACGCCGAGGACAGCTCTACCCGGCCTCTCAGAGCGGTGGGAAACCGCTCATATCGGGCGGAACCACGCTTGCCATCCCGGCTCCAGCCGTTTTTCAGGCGGTATTCTTCAAGATCGACAAATAAAAGGCACAGGGTAAACCGAGGGTGGCCGACATAATCCGAGAGCCAGTACAGCTCGCCGGCCACATCCTTCACCTGTCCCCGGCGAGGGGAGCGGCGACGGCTCATGACCTGACCGTCCCGAGGGTCAAGCCAGGTAAGATATTTGACAGCCGGTATGGGATGTACCACCGTGACATGGCAGCCGGTCATAGACAGGTACCAAGCTACCTTTTTCTTGAGGGGGAAAAAGCCGCCGGTCTGAATTTCATATATATCCCCGTTATGGCTGTCCCCAATGAGTATGTCGGCCACCATGCCGGGGGAAGCGCGTCCGACGGGTGGTCCGTCTGTCCCGTCCCTGTCGGAGGAGACAGAACGCTCATGACAGGCTGTATCAGGGCAGATATAGGCTTTGATGGCGGCGTGGAGCCTTTTTTCCCTCAGCGTACCGATGCCGACTGTTCCCTGTTTGCCCGACCATGGCATACGCATCAACGTTTCACATATGGCGGAAAAGCGGGCTTGTTCAGCAGGAGATACATTCCCGGCACCGGGAGCGGAAGGTATGATGGACATGAACATACTCCTTTTTTTGAATTGAAATTTTTTACAAGGAAGCATCAATGGTTGGTATTTCCGCATGGCGGCATTGCATGGTGTCGGTCGGACGGTCTCATACTCATGATAGAATTGTCTTCTGCTCATGACCGAATGATTGAAAACGCCAACAATAAAAACAAACGTAACGCAAAATCAAGCCATAAACCGCAGAAACTGTTACACATGAGAGAGCCCAAAAACGCACAAAGTAAGAGAGCGGCCACCTGCTCCGATGTACAGGCTCTCAAGCAGTCAAAAATATCCTACGGGACATCCTGGACAGGCGACGCAGAACATCCGATCTATGAAAAATCCATGCAAAGGACAAGGTATCATGAAAAAGAAATACAGCAAATGGCACAGTGCCCTGCTGAGCAGGCTTTTGTGCTGTGGCACGGCGGTTTGTCTGGCGCTCTGTCTGGGGCTACTCCCGATCGCCGCGGCACCAGGTACGGGACAAAATGCGGGCGGCGAGCCAGCCGCAGGGAGCCAGCCGGGTGAGGTGCTGGTAGGCGGGATGCCCTTCGGGGTCAAATTTTATACCGAAGGTGTGCTGGTGGTGGGCTTCTGCGACCTGGAGGGACATGTCAATCCGGCCAGAGAAGCAGGCATGCAAGTACGGGATATCATCACCCACCTGGATGGCAAGCCACTGACCAGCGCGGCGGAACTGACTGCGGCGGTAGAAAATTCCGGCGGCCGAGCGTTGACTCTGACAGTGCACCGTATGAGCGGGCAGACTGCAGGCTCCGGCATAGGGAAAAAAGGTAGCAAGGGCAATACAGCAGGCGGTTTGTCTGCAACATCCGAATCTCTGACACTGGCGGTCACGCCGCAGTTTTCAAAAGAGGAGAACCGGTATAAAACCGGTCTTTGGGTGCGGGACAGCGGAGCCGGCATCGGCACTGTGACCTTCATTATTCCTTCCACCCGGGCATTTGCCGGGCTGGGACACGGCATCTGTGACGGCGACACCGGAGAACTGGTCCCCATCGGTCGGGGACAGGTGACAGACGTCACGGTCAGCGGCATTGAAAAAGGAGTAGCCGGCGATCCCGGTGCGATCAAAGGATATTTCAATCCCGGCAAGACAGGCACGCTGGTGGGAAATACGCCCTGCGGGGTATTCGGAATTTTCACATCGTTGCCTGCGGGAGCGCAGACCAAAATGCCGGTGGCCACCCGAAATGAAGTCAAGGAAGGGCCTGCCACCATCCGCTGCACCCTGGATGACGGACGAATTGGGGAGTATGCAGTCACCATTGCAGCTCCGGATCGAACAGCCACCGGCTCCAAATGCTTTACCATCACGGTTAATGACCCCATTTTACTGGAAAAAACAGGCGGTATTGTGCAAGGCATGTCCGGCAGTCCCATCATCCAGAATGGCAAGCTGATCGGGGCTGTCACCCATGTCCTCATCAACGATCCGACAACAGGCTACGGCATCTTTGCGGACAACATGCTTCGTGACATGCCGGACCTGCTGCGGTAAAGGGATCGCATAGCGGGGGAGGAAGCGGGGTTATGTCAAAATCACACCCCGCATGTGATGCATCAGACGCCGCATCCTCCCTCCTTTTCCACCGCTCTGTCCAAACGCCGCACGAATTCGACAGTCTGATCCATCGACAGGCCGGCATAACTGACCACCAGGGTGTGGGTGTCCTTTGCAGGCGGAGCGGCGAAATAATGTCCTAATGACAGTATCCGCACTCCCTCCCGGGCACAGGCACTGCACAGGGCGGCGTCTGACTGTGAGGTATCTACCTTGAGGAGAAAATGCAGCCCTCCATCCGTCATGGAAACGGTGTACCGGTGCGCCTCCTCCGCCCGCTCCAGAGCCTGCAGTAGGCTGTCCCTCAGTGCCCGGCAGTGGGTACGCATACGATTGACATGACGTGAAAAGAAGCCATCGGCCATGAAGGCGGTGAGTACATACTGCTCCGGCACGGCTACGGGACAGGACAACCATCCGAATCGCGCCCGGTAAAGAGCGCTGAGCCGAGGTGGCAGTACCGCGTACGCAATGCGTAGTGAAGGTGCTACGGTCTTGGTGAAGGTGTTGATGTACACCACCCTGCCTGTGGTGTCCAGACGCTGCAGCGAGGGGATGGGGCGTCCCGACATGCGGAATTCGCTGTCGTAGTCGTCCTCAATGATATAACGGGAGGGGGAAGCCTCCAGCCAGGTCAACAGCTCCTGCCGCCGTCCGGCCGGGGTGATGATGCCGGTGGGAAAGTGGTGTGCGGGGGAGATGTGCAGGACAGTGGTGCCGGAGGTTTCCAAGCCATCCGGCCTGACGCCCTGTCCGTCCAAGGGCAGGAAACGGACCGTGGCCCCATATTCAGCATACAGCCGGGCTATCAGCCGATACCCGGGATCCTCCACTCCGTACACCTGCTGTCGTCCGAAAAAGGTAAGCAGAGTACTGTACAGCATCTCGTTTCCGGCGCTGACCAAAATCTGATCAGGCGTAGCGGTAATACCCCGGCTCTCATACAAGCTATCGGCAATAGCCTGTCGCAAGGCAGGCAGGCCATTGTAGGGGACCCGGCGGAGCAGATCACCGCCTGCCTCAGCCAGTACCCGACGCAACAATCGGTTCCACACGGACAGGGGAAACAGATCGGGCGGTACACTGTTTTGCACCAGATCCATGATCTCACCACCGTCTGCCGAAGCAGGGCTCACCGGAGCATTCCTTGCCATTGTGGGACTCACCGGATTACATTCAGGCGAGGAGGCTTGTGTCTCCCCTTCGGCAAACGGAGGAGTTGCGTTCCCGGCGGACGGAGTGCGAGGCAGACAGGGTATCCCTTGCGGCGTGTCCGCCGCTGACACTGTTGCAGTTCCCTTCGGTACTCCGGTACATGGCCGCTGTTCCAGCATGGCTACATAATATCCCTGCCGCTCCTTCGAGACGATGTACCCCTCAGCCAGCAGCTGATCATAGGCACCCATGACCGTTACCACGCTGATTCCCAGTGCCTGGGCGGCCCGCCGCTTGGAGGGCAGTCTGGTTCCGGCGGCCAGTGTCCCGTTTATTATGTCCCGCCGGATACACTCAGTCAATCGCTCATAAAGAGATTTTCCCGGCACCTGTTCCAGATCATACAGCTGCATGAGGCCCTCTTCCTTCCAAGTGTAAACTGGTATTAATAAAATATATCAAAATGGGTATTTACGTCATACCAATTATGATTATAATATGGTGCATCACAAAAAGCAAGAGACAAATTGTGAATTTTCAGAGAGAAAGGTATAGAACATCATGAGTCAAACAAGCAGTAAAGTAAAAAGGGCGGGCACACCCGCCTGGAGCAGGGGACGCCGTTCCCTCGTGCGGTTGGCCGTCATCGGTGTCATGGCCGCTTTGGTATTCGTGGTATCCCGTTTTGCATTTCCCTTTCTGGGATCTAAGGTACACTTCGGAAACACTGTAGGCATTCTGGCAGGCCTCCTCTTTGGTCCGCTGACCGGCGGCGTGGCGGCAGGACTGGGCTCCTTCCTGACCGATGTGCTGGGAGGTTACCCGTTCTGGGAGGCCTTAATCACCTTTGTCAGTAAATTTGCCATGGCTGCTGTAGCCGGTCTGATTGGGCTGATAGCCAGAAGGCAGAAGCAGGTGGTACACTCGGTGCTTGCGGTGCTCGGCTCAGCGGCCGGAGCACTCAGCTATACAGCTCTGTACATGGCCAAGCATTTCGTACTTCAGTTCCTGGTATACCAGGTCGGCTGGGAGGCAACGGCCGGCGTGATGCTGGCCAAACTGCCGGCCTCGCTGATCAACGCTCTGTTTGCCACCATCTGCGCCCCTGTGCTCTACCATGCCCTGCGTGCGGCTTTGGTGCGCATTCCGGCCTACCGATATTTGACAGACAGCCAAAAGAGCTGATGCCGGTTACTCCAGGGCCGATGTACCAACATGCGTTCTGGATCGGTGAGTATGTTTGTACAGGATCACGCCTTTGACCACACCGGCCAGAAACAGCAGCGTGGATGACACAACGACGGTCATACACACATCCGGCACAAACGCGCCTGCTACCCAGAGCGGCGTCTCAAAGAAAACAGGGACGATCAGCAGAATCAAAACCGACAGCCATACATGGAGCGCAACCAGCAGCATGATATGCAGCATGACACTCCGCATGGTACGGCAGAAGGTGTTGCTCCGGTTTATATTGCGAACATAGCGGGGGAGAAAACACCTCGGCAGCATCGAGGCAAGCAGTACCGTAAGCATGATCATGTCGATACCCAAATGCTTTCCTATGTAGAAGGAATCCGATATTGGATTGGCGGGGGCATCCAGAAGCATCAGAACAATGCTCCACCCCATGCTGTTTACCATGTTGTTGGCCGCCAGATAATCATTTACATTGGTTTCGATGGCAATGGCGATGTTCCTTAATGGAACATCCTCTTCCACATAGACGGCATCTCCGTAAAACATGGTGTGGATGCTCTGCTGTGAAATAATGCCTTCTCCGCCATTCAGATACATCTGCAGATATCGGCCCAGGTCGTTTGCAGACGATGAAATATACCCCCGCTGGCACAGTGATCCAAGCGTTATCAGAGGATGGGTACCGATGGGCTGACCGCACCGGAATCCCCCCATAACTCGTATATCCGCCGATCAACCCGTTTGCCATGCTGTCTTCCAGTGTGGCCGCAGTATGCGAAAGGCCTAAGGGCTCAAACAAATTTTCGGTTATATAGGCCGGGTAGGATGTTCCGCTGACAGCCTCAATGATCTTTCCCAGCAGGGAGTAATTTACATTTGCGTAGCAATGAACGCCCTGTTGATTGACGATATGGTAATTCTCAAACGTTTGATGCTCACCCAACCCGCTTGTATGGTTCAGCCAGCCGCATAATGCAGACTGCTGTCATGGACTTGCTGACAGAGCCGAGCCAAAATGGCGTATCGCCGCTTTGACATTGTCCGTAATGCCCGCAAAACAGCACCTCATCCTTGCTTACAATGTTGACCGACATACCGGGGATATGCGCATTCTTCACATGCCTTCGTATATAATTGTCTATGCTACTGTACACATTTGTCTGTTCAGATGGTTCCGCATCTCCTTGGGCGTATACAGGTTGTATAGAAAAGGCCAGGACAAGCCAGCATATCACCACCGTAACCGACGCAAGTACGGATGTCCTTGTTTCATCTCTCATATGTATGACTGTTTCTTTCGACATGTGCGGCCGCAGGCTATGCGGTGGCGCCTTAAAGAAGAGCCGCAGCTTTCTACCGAAACGGTATGGAACTGCGGCTCTTCTTTGCTGTATATATGTGACAGCAGGACACATACGGAAGGCGACATACCGCACCTTCACAGCAAGGGTATCAAAAACCAACGTGTAGCAGGTACCCGCAGGGCAAACGCACTTGCTTTTTCAATCAATCCGCCACCCGGTAGTCGAGGGGATTCGCGCTCGCGGAACCCGCATACAAGCGGTTTTACTGG
>CAZQAI010000064.1:0-8272 GCA_964591305.1 uncultured Clostridium sp. | reverse complement strand
CAAAATGGGCGGCACCCGACCGCCCATTTTGAGGGGCTGTCGCTTAATGCGACAGTCCCTTATCTTTTGGCATCAGCAGCCTTCTTGAGTGGTTTCCTCGGCGGGAGCTGCTTCATCAATGGGAGCTGCTTCCGTGTTGGTCTCTGACACCTCGTCAAACACACCCGGCATAGCCTCTTCCATAGCCTTAGCCTCCTCAATCAGGGAACGGATGGAGAGACTGACCTTTTGGTTTTCGGAGTCGATATCGACAATCCGGACATCCACTACCTGACCAACCTCCAGTATGTCAGCCGGCTTTCCGATCTTGTGATCGGCGATCTGGGAGATATGGATCAAACCATCCACACCATCCACAATCTCGGCAAAGGCACCAAAAGGCAGCAGACTGACAATCTTGACGGACGCCACATCACCCACCGCATACTGGTGTGTAAAGATGTACCAGGGATTGGTTGCCTCGGTCTTATAGCCCAGAGAAATACGCTTTTTCTCAGGATTGAAGCTCTTGACAAAGACATGAATCTTGTCGCCTACAGAAACTACCTCGGCTGGGGACTTGATGTGCTTCCAAGACAGCTCGGAGCAGTGAACCATCCCATCCACTCCACCGAGATCCACAAAAGCACCATAGCTGGTCATGCTCTTGACCACACCCTCGTACTCCTTGCCATCCTCAATGTTCTCCCAGAACTCCTTCTCACGGGCACGGCGTTCCTCGCGCAGCACCAGACGTATAGATCCCTTGGCTTTTTTGCCATCCTTGATCTCCAGGATTTTCAAGGTGACAGTCTGGCCTACCAGCGAAGACAAATCGCCGTCTTTAGGTACACCGGAATGTGAGGCAGGAATGAACACCTGATGTTCGTACACCAACGCCATCACGCCGCCCTTGTTCTTGCTGACAGAAATGATCTTGCCTTGCAGGTTCTCCTGGGTGTCATACGCTTCGACAATTTTTTTCCAGTTTTTGTCCGAGTCGACACGCTTCTTGGAGAGTGTAGCGAAGCCGTCGGCGTCGTTCACACGGATCACAAAAGCCTCCACTTTGTCCCCGATTTTAAACATCTCATCCAATTTGGCAGAAGCATCATCAGTGATCTGGTCAAGCTTGATGACGCCGGTTACTTTTGTGCCAATGTCAAGCTGGATTTCCCCAGCGTTGATGGCGGTCACTGTGCCAGTCACGATATCTCCTGTATTTATTGTTGTGGACGCTGTTTTGAAAGAATCCTCGAGCAACTCTTCAAAATTTTCGGTCTGTTCGCTCATTTTGTTTGCAACCTCCTCTATAATATCGGGGGGAGGGGATGCACCCGCCACGATTCCCACCTTACGGCAGGGCGACGGAATCCGATTTGGCAACCCATCGGCACGCTCTATCCACACGGTGTCAGCGCAAATGCTTTTGCATATCGAATAAAGTTTTGCAGAATTGGAACTGTCTCTGCCTCCGATGACGATAATGAGATCACATTCGCGTGCGAGTGCGGCGGCTTCCCGCTGTCTTGATTCCGTAACACCACATATTGTATCAAAAATTAATGAACTTGTATAGATGTTTTTAAGAATTTTTTTTGACTTTTCCCATTCGCACAAATTATGAGTTGTTTGCGCTACCATTATTGGTATTTTCGACGAACTTATTGGGAGCTCTCCAGAGGAAATCAAGGCCTCTAAACGCTCAGCTGAAGGAAAAACCCACTTTTCTCCCTTAAATCGGCTGAGAAAGCCGATTACTTCAGGGTGATCACCTGAACCCAGCACCAGAAGGAACCGATCCCCCTGTCCAGTGCGCTCCTCAGACCGTCGGTTCAGCTCTGACTGTTCAGCACAGATCCGATGAATCTTCTTGACATAGGAGCAGGTACAATCCACATAGGAAAAGGCAGGATTCTCTTTGGCGCATCTCTCCAGCAGGGCCTCGGTTTCGTCTGTCATACCATGGGCACGAACAAACACCTTGACCGGCGACAACACAGAAGCCTGCTGACACAGCCGGGGCATATCCTCCGCGGAAGCAACCTCTACCCCGCCGGTATAAAGCCGCTGGGTATACGTTTCGTTATGGATCAGACGCCCCAGCGTAAAAATGCGTTCACCCGGCGTATGGTTCGCCATTTCCCGCTCCACAGCAGCTGTCGCTCTGTCTACTCCAAAGCAAAAGCCGGCATTCTGAGCAATCTGTATTTTCGTATTCATATCATGCCACCGTCAATTATCTTGTTCGGTATCGGTTTTGATTTCGGCCAGTTGACACACTCGCTCAAAGAGTAGGGTCATAATGCGTTTGTACTCGCCAGGCCTTTCCGGATCATAGTGCATCTCTTCGGGCGTGACAGGCTTCCCTATGATGATTTCCTTCTTATGGAAGGCCCTGACCCTGTTGTCCTTGACCCGTATGTACACCGGTAGCACCGGCACATTTGCCCGCAAGGCGATCATGGCGGCCCCTTGCTTAACCTGATCAAAGGTGTCGCGTGGATCGATCCCATTGTTGCGGTGACCCTGTGGAAACATCCCGACACTCACGCCATTTTCCAGCATGTGTATGGTCCGCCGTATGGCGCCCACATCCGCTCCTCCTCTGTCTACAGGGTAGGCGCCCAGTGCTCGGAGCAGTGGGCCCAGCAATGGAATTCTGAACAATTCCTTTTTGCCCATGAAGTGAGGCTGCTGCTGAGTAAGCGAAGCACACAGGTAGACAGGATCCTTCCAGGTCATATGATTACAGATCACAAGGTATGCTCCGTCCCCCCGGCGGGGTTCATTCTCCCGCCCGATCACATGAATGTGCCCGATGAGACGGAGAGGGCCAGCCAAAAGAGCATGAACCACTTTATATAGACCACTGCGGCAATTTTTTCGGTTTTGCTCCAGCCGGTCCCTGGGAGCCGGTTCACCGGTGGGACCGGCTGATGTTCTATGCTTCCCCCCGTTCATGAGACGTGTAATCCTTTCTCTCCCAGCGTACTTTCAATGATACGGAGCAGCTCCTGTACACTCTCCTCAAATTCCAAATCAGAGTTGTCAAACACAATGGCATCCGGAGCAGCCACGGCAGGAGCTATCGCCCGATTTCGGTCGTGCTCATCCCGTGTTATCATATCAGCAAGGACAGTCTCATAGTCCGCCGGCATGCCCTTCTCAGCCAGTTCCCGACAACGGCGGTGCGCCCTTGCCTCGTTGGAAGCGGTCATAAAAATTTTCACCTGGGCATTCGGAAGGATCACCGTACCAATATCTCGGCCATCCATGATGACGCTGTTCTCCTGTGCGATCTTCTTCTGCGTTTCCAGCAGGAAAGTACGCACCTGCGGCAGAGCCGCTACGGCTGAGGCATACATGGAAATCTCGTTTTCACGGATGCGTTCCCCTAAATTTTCTCCATTGAGGTATACATTCTGGACACCCAACTCATATCTGACTTCCACATGCACATCCGGAAGCAACGGAATCACAGCGGCAATATCCGGAATGGATATGCCCTTGGAGCGGGCAAAGTACCCCACCGTGCGGTACAGAGCTCCGGTATCGACATACACAATACCCAGCCTGGAGGCTGCCGCTCGGGACAAGGTTGACTTCCCGGCCCCACTGGGGCCGTCAATGGCAATCTGAATATGGGACATAATGATCATCATTCCTTTCTATATAGCGCAGAAGTTTTGAGGCACCACTGCACAATTCGCGGCTTCTGCAACCTGTCAAGACGTAAAACCCTCCTGCCTGAAGAGGCATATGCTTGTTTCAAACCTGTTTCTCGTTTTCTTTATTTGCAATATCTTTTATATTGTACCCCATTTCATGAAAAAAAGCAAGGGTTTTTCACAAAAAATGCAAATATCCTTTTATATGAACACATAAATCGTTTTTAAGATTAATTTACATTTTATTAACATATTTTTTGCATGAACCTATTTTCAAAAATATCCTTTGTGTTATTATATATTATAATTATATATGAAAAGAGTGTACGTATATACCATATGTAATTTTATAAGTAGAGAGCATCCTTACATTCAATCGTTTTTGCCGCAAATTGCAATAGTAAGCTGTGAAAATCAGAAAGGAGTCCTCTTATGAAACACGTTTTTCTGAAATCCGGTATTCTCTTGGCTTCCCGGCTCGCCCTTGCATCCTGCGCTGTTTCGGCAGAAGGCAACCACGCAGCATCAAACCGTGATCTGTCGTTGAATCCAACCAGCAACCTGAGTGCCACGGTGGGCAAACGCACAACAGATCTTCATGATGCGGTCGAAACAGCCGTATTTTCTTCGATCGAAGCGGACACGGCCATTTCCCTTGACATCGATCCTTCCCAACAGTATCAAGTATTCACGCCGGAGGAGAAGCAGGAGCTGATCCGCCTTCGTTCTCAGGATCCCGCCTATCCTCTCTTCCCGTTGTCGAGTGGTTAAAGGTTGCACAGCTTTGTCCTTTAACGCTTGAGGAATTGCTTTCAAAGATCTCCGTCGGTGATGATCTTGCCGATGTGTATGAGCGCATCGGGCACCCCACTTCTCGGGAAATATACAGAACCCGGCAAAACACACAGCCTGACTATCGCCGCATGTACTACAAAACAGCTGATAACTATACTGTCGGTGTATGGACTGACTTAGCCGGTTTCTGCGAGGAAGAGTACCGGTATGTCGTCACGTCCATCAAGTTCAACGACACCGAGTACAAATTGGATCTGAAAGCCGAGGTTGAGCTGGAGATCACTCCGATCTTCATGCTTGTCAACGATTGTCGCACGGAGTATCTCGTGGAAGAAGGGATCCTGACTGAGGCGGAGGCGGAGTTCTATGCAGCTGATCAAGCCGCTTATCGCGAATGGACTGACTCCAAGGATCAGGATGCGAGCGTGGATCAGATCGCTGATAGCATTCTGACTTTTGCGGATTTCTGTACTGATAATGGGATCTATCCCGCAAACGATGACGAGGTTCTTTATCGTATAGAAGACGGAATCATCTATCGTTCGAGTCACGGAGTATGGATCGAATATGGCAGATTACCCGAAAAGTCTGTTGATGAGTGAGCCATCATTCAGGTTGATATATAGATATAAGGGGCTTCCGCATGAGCGGAGTCCCCTTTTCTGCCTTTTTCTTCTCTCTTCGCGGGCAGGTAAGTTTTATTCCGTGCTCTCTCACGGATTACAGATTCCGCAGGGGGTATACCCCTCCTCAATCAGGTCATCCCGGCTCCCGTTATATGTCTGTCTGTTTTCTTCAGACATGGAGGCCACACCGGAGCAGGAAGGCAGGTGGAACTTTCCGGAGCTGATATTCAATATGTAGACCACCACCTGCATATCGGTATCCGCTTCCTGCTCCGCACTTGTTGTCATGTCAGCAGATGAACCGGCCTCTCGGTTGGAACCGTCTGCGTAGTCGATCTCGACGCCGGGCTGTACATTGTAGCAGAAGACACAGAACAGCACGCCATCTCCATTATCCTCCACCGATATAGCCTCCATGAGCACCCCGGAGGCCACCAGATTGTCTCCTTCAAATACCGGTGTTACCCGATACATCACATGGTTACCTGTTTCCTTTACATAATCAGCCACCATGTTTTCAAAAGGCAGCATACCCTGTACATTCATGTACCGTGTACCGGTGATCAGATTCTTTTCATTGGCATTTTCTCCCGTCAGCTGAAAACCGATCAGGTGACAGCGATTGTACACATAGAGTCCGTCCACAAAGTCATACTTTTCGTTTTCCCACCCGCTGGGTTTGACAGAACTGATACTTTCCCTGGGCTCGGTAGGCATAAGATCACGGCCCACACACGCCATGGTGACACCACAACGCCCCAGACGGTCCAGCTCCGCATATATCTCATAGAATGCTGTGGTCAGTTCGTCTTTTTCAAAGTACGGAACATTGCCATGGACAGCCACATATGGCTCCCCGCTCCAATCGGGAATGTCCGCAAGAGCAAAATAGTCTGTTCCCTTCGTAGGCTGCGTTTCGGTTTGGTTCCCATCGGGTGGATACAGAAAATCACAGGATGACAAAAGTTGGCTTGTCAAAAGGCAAAGCAAGAGGACAAAGGGTAAAAAACGGGTTAGGCACCGCCTGGCATGTGTGTTTATCTTCACGGTTATGTGGCCATCCTTTCATGTTTGTATGGTACAAAGAGGTACGCTCAGCGATCGTACCTCTCCAGTGTGATTTTTTCATGGGAAGAGCCGGAGAACTCGTCTACCACTGTCATCCTCCAACTGCTGAGGTCAAATGGAAGCCTTTGGTCAGAGGGGTACACACGGTTCCAGCGGAAAATATACACTGTCTCAACCCGGTCATCGATTCCGTTCAGGGGGGCATCCTCCACAAAGCAGAAATCCCCCTTCCCAGCCAAGGACAGAAAATCATCCGCTACCATAACTCCCGCCGGGAGTGTTGCTCCAGGCGACTCTCCGGAAGCAACTTCCACACAAGACCGGCCGCCTGTAAAGAGCCCTGCTGTATACCGATTCATGAACAGGCGGGATGATCCCACCAGCGCCAGCAGACGGGCGCACAGCACCCTGTCCCGGCTTTGGCGGCGGTGATTGAACATCATACCGCCTTCGTCGTCCAATGTTACGATCAGATTCACTGGCTTGCCTCCCTAAAGCATCATGCCGCCTTACAGTGTCCCCACTGTTCGCGGGAAAAGCAGCGTATCCCGGATGTTGCTCACGCCGGTGACATACATCACCATCCGGTCAAAACCCAAGCCAAATCCACTGTGCGGCACCGAACCATATCGGCGGGTATCCAGATATTGCCGGTAAGCGTCCAAGGGCATGTTTCGGGCGGCCATAGCAGCGGACAGCTTGTCCGTATCGGCTTCACGTTCCGAACAGCCGATGATCTCTCCAATGCCAGGCACCAACAGATCGGTCGCGGCCACAGTCCTTCCATCCGGGTTTTGTTTCATATAGAAAGCCTTAATATCCTTAGGATAATTGACCACGAACAGCGGCTTGGCAAAATACTCATCGGTCAGGTACCGCTCGTGTTCGGTTTGAAGATCGCAGCCCCACTCCACCGGATACTTGAATTCTTTACCTGATTTTTGAAGTATTTCGATGGCGTCGGTGTAATCCACCCGTCCGAAGTCGCTGTTGACCACATGGGTCAGCTTTTGAATCAGTCCCTTCTCCACCCATTGGTCGAAAAAGGCCATTTCGTCCGGACAATTCTCC
The DNA here is from genome assembly GCA_964591305.1 of uncultured Clostridium sp. Taxonomy (GTDB): domain Bacteria; phylum Bacillota; class Clostridia; order Oscillospirales; family CAG-272; genus CAMEON01. Next base: position 1,062 of record CAZQAI010000064.1, on the reverse strand, counting down.
AGCACACTGCGGATGATGGATTTAATAAAGTCCTCTGCAATCTCGATGATGTCGTCTATATCAGCAAAGCAGACCTCCGGCTCAATCTGCCAGAATTCAGCCAAGTGACGTGTGGTGTTGGAATGCTCCGCCCGAAAAGTGGGGCCAAAGGTGTAAATACGTCCCAGTCCCATGGCGGCCATCTCCCCTTCCAGCTGGGCAGATACGGTAAGACCCGCTTTCTTGCCAAAGAAATCTTCGGCGTAGTAGGCATCCTCAGTCTCGTAGGAGGCATTCCATGGCTGTGTGGTCAGACGAAACATTTCCCCGGCTCCTTCGCAATCGGAGCCTGTAATAATCGGCGCATGAACATAACGGTATCCGTGGGTGTGGAAGTAGGAATGGACAGCCTGTGCCAACTGATCCCGAACCGCAAATACTGCTTCAAAATACCGTGTACGCACCCTGAGATGGGGGATGGTGCGCAGGAACTCCTGGGTATGGTGTTTCTTCTGTAAAGGGTAATCTGTGGGGCAGGTACCCAGAATTTCCAAGGATTCCAGCTCGATCTCACAGCCATTACGGTCAGAAACCACCAGGCGTCCCCGGACTGTAAGGCTTGTACCCACCATCATAGCATCCCGTGTCATCTCCTCGGGAATGCGGGTTTTATCTATGACAACCTGAATATTACGGAAGGAGGTGCCATCGTTTATCTCAAGAAAAGAAACATTTTTGGAGTCCCGGGCGGTGCGAACCCAGCCACAGACCACTACATCGGTATCCGCATAACGTTCTGTATCGGAAAATAAATCCTTTATGTCGGTGTGTTTCATGATTTCACCATTCCTTACTTTCGATTCATTGATATTCTGTTCGACATACAAAGCATGTCTCCACACCGGGTTATTATACCATATGTTTGGAAGTATGTCAAGTTTCAGAAAGTAAAAAGCACGGAAATCAATTTTCAAGAAACAGAACCGAGCAAAGGGACGACGGATTCAGGAGGCAATCCAACATAATAGTGGATAAGGGACGCTTTGAGTTTGAATTTAGCTTGTAACGCTTAATAAGTTAAGG
>CAZQAI010000063.1:0-8289 GCA_964591305.1 uncultured Clostridium sp. | reverse complement strand
GGAGGTTGACAAGCTGGAGGCCTACATGGAAGGGGGCGGCCGGTTCATGCTCTTTGTCTCGGCCGACACCTTTGCCGCCGGGAGCTTTAGCAATCTGGAAGCTTTTCTGAACGACTGGGGTGTGGTTTTTGACCATGCACCCGGAGCGGACGGAGTGGAGGAATGCTACAGCATCCGGGATACCGGACACGCTCTGACCACCGATGGCTACACCATTCTGGGCAAGGTGGCCGACAGCGGTCTGCCGGGTGAGCTGATGGCCGATGTGGACGGTGCCGTCCGGCTGGGCAACGCTACCGGCATATCGGTGGCCGACGGGTACACCGCCGCCGGAGACGGCACCTATCAAAAGGGCGACTACACCCTCATGCCCCTGCTGCGTTCCTACCCCGGGGCCGAGGCTTGGGCCGGCGGACGGCCTGTGTCGCGAACCGAGGAGGGCTTCAATCTCATCACCCTGACCCAGCGGGATGAAGGGGACAAGGGGAACCTGCTGGTCTGCTCTTCGGTGGACTATGTGGCCGAGGAAGCCATGCAGTCCGGCGTGTACGGCAACGAAGATCTGCTTCTGGCCGCTCTGGCCGTTATGGGCAAGGACGACACTCCGTTGCACCTGGCCTCTCAGCCCTTTTCGGATGACACCATCCACATCATGACCACCGCTCAGGCTCGCACCATCACCGTATGCTTGACTGTGATTCCAGCCGCCCTTACGGCTGTCTGCGGGCTGGTTGTACTCATCCGCAGAAGATATGCCTGAAAAAAGGGAAAGGAGCGGTTATAACATACCATGAAAACGAATCATACAGAAAACCGCCGGGGACGGCGGTCGGTAGGGGTTGTGGTGACAGTCGGCGTGCTGCTTGGCGTGCTGCTGCTCAACGTGCTCTTCTCCCTGGCCGCCGATCGTTGGATGTGGCAGGTGGACGAGACGGTCACCCGATATCTCCAGGATAAACGAAGCCTGTACACCCCGGAGGATGCCTTTATTGATCTGATCGGCGAGTATGCCATCCCTATGGTGGATTCCGTCAACGCCGCACGCGCCGAGGAGGGGGAGGAGCCCCTCACGGTCAACATCATTTTCTGCGCTGAGCGGGATTACATTTACGCCGACTGGAAGGCCCGGTACTGTCTGTATACGGCACTGGGGCTTCAAAAGGCCTTTCCCGACCATGTGAAGGTCTCTTTTGTGAATGTCACTCAGAATCCCTCGGCGGTGCAGAAGTACAAGGTGACATCCGCCTCCCATATTTACCCTACCAATGTCATATTTGAGTTCGGCACAGAGTACCGCGTGTATGCTCGGGATTACTTCTTCAAGAAATCCAGTGCCACCGCCACCGAGCCCTGGGCTTACAACGGGGAGATGGACTTTGCCTCGGCCATCCTGGCCGTCACCCGGGCCGAATCCCCCATTGCCTGCTTTACCACCAATCATGGGGAGGCGGTAGACTCCTGCCAGGCTCTGCGGACGCTGGTGGCCCGCTCCGGCTATATTGTCATGGATATTGACCTGGAAAAGGATGAGCTGCCCGAAGACTGCCGCATGATCATCACCTACGATCCCCAGACTGATTTTTACGGCTACGGAAACATGGGAGAGACCGGCACCTCTGAGATCGAGAAGCTGGACAGGTATCTGGACAATGCGTACTCCTTCATGCTGTTTGTGGATAACGAGACGCCTGAGATGCCGGTGCTGGAGGAGTACCTGGAGGAATGGGGCGTCACCTTCTGCCGGGTGGAGGATGCTGAGTCCGGCCGGGTGGATGCCTACCATGTCAAGGACAGTGTGCAAAAGCTGGACAAGGACGGGTACACTGTGTTGGGTACCTATGAAACATCCGGACTGGGGGCCTCCATTACCAAGGACATGCGCAGCGTCGGCTATCCGGCCAAGGTCGTCTTCCCCAACGCCACGGTCATCAAGCGGGCGGACTGTTACCACACCACCTATGTGTCGGCGGAGGAGGCCTCAAGCGGCGAGGCGTATCAGTATGACAGCTACTACCGCAACGGGGTATCCCGCATATTCAGCAATGTGTTCACCTCCAGCACCACCGCTGTGGCCGAGGTGTTTGGTGAACAGTATGAGATTGCCACCGAGAAGGATCCCTTCCGCCTGATGACAGTGACCACCGAGGAGCGGACCATCCAGGAAACCAACTACATCACCACCCCAGACCGCTCCTTCCTCTGCGTGGTGGGCTCTACGGAGTTCGCCTCGGATGCTGTGTTGGAATCCGCCGTCTACGGCAACGCCGACGTGCTGGCCTCCTGCCTCCAGGCTATGGGCCGGGAAGTGGTTCCGGTCAGTCTGGAGTTCAAGGCCTTCAAGATTTACGATATGGATACCGACATCAACGGGCTGACCACCAAGGGCGCCATCGCCACCACCGTCTGCCTGGCTCTCATCCCCGCCGCCGCTTGCTTCATCGCAGGCGCCGTTGTGTCAGTCAAGAGAAAGTACCGTTAAGAGGAACGAAGGAACGAAGGAACGAAGGAACGAAGGAACGCCAGAGAAACTTCTTGAAAGAAGTTTCTCTGGACTCTTCAAGAACTTTTAAGGCAGAATATTACTTTATTTGATATAAAGTTTTCGAGATTCTTAAGAACCTTTTTCAAAAGGTTCTTAAGCGGGGTCTGGGGCGGAGCCCCAGAAGAATGCCCTTGATGGGGTCTGGGGCGGAGCCCCAAGCGTGCCTTTATAAAAGAGACTGTTAGCAGTACGGAAAGGATCGTGCAGTTCATGCAGGAAGCAAAAGAGATACAGCTGATATTTGACCCAGGCAAAGGAAAAGTGGATCTACCCTCCATCACTGCTCTGCGGGGTGACCGGGTGGGTGCCATGCCGAAAGCGACCCGGCGGGGATATACCTTTACCGGGTGGTATACCCTGCCTGCGGAGAAAGCATCGCAGCAAGACGGCATCCGGATCACCTCCCGCACGGTGGTAGGGGAGGATCAGCCCGAGCAGATGGTTCTGTACGCACACTGGAGCAAGGAGACAGCCCGTAAAAAGACCTCCTTAGCCAACCAACGGAAAGCCATTCTGGCGATGGTCATAGCCGCCGCCATCCTGGTGGCGGGGCTGGTGGTGACCAATATCATCATTGATATATATCACTATGAGGATGTGGATGGCACAGTATATACCATCAAAAAGAAAAACGGAGTTTATGGCCTGTACCACAAGGGCGGGGCGCTGTGTGATGTCAACGATGACGGTTACTACCTGACCACCTTCGGCACCCAACTCTCCTTGGATGAGAGCACCGGGGAGTACGAAATATACGCCGTGGTGGACACCGAGGACACCGAAACACTGGGGTACAGCCAGCGGGTGTTGATGTTCAAGCAGCTGACCTATGACATGTCCTCCACCACCGACTATACCCGGGTCATTGACCGCATTGAGGTCCACAATGCCTACGGAGACATGACCTTCAAGCGGAGCAGCCCCTCCAGTAACCGATTTGTCATCGAAGGATATGAGGGTACTGCTTTTTCGGATGAAATGTTCGCCCAGCTTTCTTCCGGCTGCGGTTACACCATTTCCATGCAGCGGCTGGAAAATCCCGTCCGTCTTGAGGATGGCTCCATCGACTACTCCGAATACGGTCTGGTTCCCGAGATGCGTCCCCAAACCGGTGAGGACGGCAATCCCGTCCTTGACGAGGAGGGGAATCAGGTGATGTCCGAATACAAGCCTGCCTGTTATACTGTGACCACCATGCTGCCTGACGTTTACACAGGCCTTTCCTCTTACTCTGTGACACTGGGTGACGCCACAGTGTCGGGAGCCGGCTATTATGCCCGGTATGGGGACAGGGATACGGTGTACATCCTGTCTTCCCTCAATCTGGATGCCGCTGTGCTCCAGCCGGTGGAAGCGTTGGTCACGCCCATGATCATCTACCCCATGTCCCTGAATTCCTACTTTGATGTAGAGAACTTCATTCTGCGGACAGATATAGACTACGATTCCCTGTACCTGTACATGGCCGCTGATCTGGCCGGTATGGATCCTGACAAGATCAACGCCGACACTGTTCCCTCCCTGTCTGAGGAAGAAGTCAACCGGCTGACCGAGGCCGCCAGCCAGCTTGCTGATATGGAGCCGGAGACGTTTGTCAAGCTGTATGATCAGGCGATGAAGGCACACTCCCGCGTGGTGATCGGCTTCAGCTACATTGACATGGCCTCCCGGGAGAACACCCTGTTTTCTTCCATTCCTTATAAGATGTCCACCTCCTACATGGCAGGCTATCTGCCCAATTCCGACAACATCAGCACTGTTCTGCAGACGCTGTACTCCATGACATTCAACGGCGTGGTGGTGCTGGGCCCGGACGAGGATGATCTGGCCGCCTACGGGCTGGAAGAACCGGCCTTTGATCTTTCCTTCATCTATCATGAGCCGCAGACCGAGGAGGACAAGAGCACCAGCTATGTCAATCGCTCCAACCACGTGATCATCAGTGCCAAGAACGGGGACGGTGTCTATTATGCATACTCTGACAGCTTCGATATGATTGTAGCCTTTGACGAGAGCGCCGCCCCGTATCTGGAGTGGGACGAGATCGACTGGTACGAGAGAGAATATTATCAGTACAACATTGCCTATGTGACCGAGGTGCGTCTGGAAGGGGCTGCTGTCCTGGCCCTTGGGGAAAAGTACCTCAACCGCGATGGGTCGATCGTCTTCAGACTGGACAATTCAGAAACCGATCAGTCAAACGGTACCAGCTCTACCGATCTCAAGGTCTTTATCAACGGATCAAGCACGCCTGTGGACTATTCCCTGACCGTAACCAAGCCCTCCGGCAGCCAGCAGGTGGAGACAGCTGTATACAATTTCCGCCGCATGATGCAGTCCATGCTGACTGCTTCCATCGAGGGCGTGGCCGATCTGTCTGAGGAGGACATGGCCGCTCTCCGTCAAACGCCTGACACCGAATGCCAGTTGAAGCTGACCGTTCTCCTGGATGACGGAAAGGGAAACACGCAAAACCTTGTCTACCGCTTTTACCGCTTCACGGAGCGCCGCTCCTATATGACCGTCGAAGTGCTGCCCACCCCAAATTCTCCCTCCTCCCCCGCCAATGGGCAGGGAAAATTCTACGTCCTGCGCTCCTTCTGTGACAAGCTGGTCGCCGATTCTGCCCGCTTTATCGACGGTGTGGAAATCAACCCTGATTCTAAGAATTAAGAATATCCTCCGGGGCTCCGCCCCGACCCCGCCAGAGAAACTTCTTGAAAGAAGTTTCTCTGGACTCTTCAAGAACTTTTAAAGCAAGAATTCTGATTATCAGAGCAAGATACATGACAGCGGCAAGCATTTTGTTAGCCCTCCGCTGGGGTCCCTACCCCCGCTCTGTGTTTTAAAAAAGCTCCTCTTTTCAATAAAGAGATCGCCAAGGGCGCAGCCCTTGGTAAAAATAAAGTCCAGCGGCCGGGGGGCTTGGGGGGCGGCCGTGAGCACCCCAAGGCTGGGCCTTGCCAATGGCGCCCTCGTGAAGAAGCGCCGGGGCTTCAAGCGGGCTCCTTTAGCCTTTATCATAGAGTCCAAAACAGATATTTTACAGTTGTACTGTGGGAAACTGTCGCATTATGGTGCTATAATTAGGAAGGAAAGTTATTGACATGGCAAAATTACACATCAGAAAGCTGGGCGATGAGGTTCTGCGTAAGGTCTGCCGTCCTGTGGATGAAATCACGCCCCGGACGCTGACCCTGCTTGACGACATGGTGGAAACCATGCGTGCGGCAAACGGCTGCGGTCTGGCCGCCCCCCAGGTGGGGATTCTCCGCCGGATCGTGGTGGTCGAGGTGGAGGCGGGGCAGGTGTATGAACTGATCAACCCCAAGATCATCGCCTCCTCCGGCGAGCAGGAGGAGGAAGAAGGATGCCTCTCCATTCCTAATCAGTGGGGTGTGACCCATCGACCCATGCATGTCACCGTAAAGGCTCTCAATCGCCGGGGCGAGACCGTGGAGTATACCGGTCACGGCCTCCTGGCCCGCGCTTTCTGTCACGAACTTGATCACCTGGACGGCAAGCTCTTTATCGACATCGCCAAAATGGACGAATAAAGCACATCCAGAGACGCTTTATGGGGCTTTGCCCATACCCCACCAGAATCCTTCTTGAAAGAAGGGTTCTGGACTCCTAAGAACTTTATAGCATAATATTTTTATTGAAGTCCTTGGAAAGAGGGGTGCGGGGAGGGAACTTCCTTTCAAGGAAGTTCCCTCCCCGCAAAAAAGAAAAAGCAAAGGAATGGTCATAACTATGAAAATACTCTTCATGGGCACGCCGGAGTTTGCGCTGGCCTCGCTGGCGGCGCTATACGAATCGGGCGAGGAGATCGTGGGCGTGGTCACACAGCCGGACAAGCCAAGAGGGCGGGGATATGTCCTGACACCTCCGCCTGTCAAGGTGTACGCGCAGGAACGAGGCATTCCGATATACCAGCCGGCGACCCTGCGGGGCGGGGCCTTTGATGCTGAGATTGCCGCCATGGCGCCGGAGCTTATTGTGGTGGTAGCATACGGAAAGATACTGCCCAAGTCGGTGCTGGACGCCCCCCGTCTGGGGTGCATCAATGTCCATGGCTCCCTCCTGCCCGCCCTGCGTGGGGCGGCTCCCATGCAGCGGGCGATTATGGAGGGCCTTACCGTCACTGGGGTGACCACCATGTGCATGGCGGAAGGACTGGATACCGGCGACATGCTCCTGACCGGCGAGGTGGACATCCGGGAGGAGGACAATTTTGAAACGGTGCATGACAAGCTGGCCGCCTGCGGCGCTCAGGTTCTGCTCCGTACCGTAGCCGCACTCAAAGAGGGCACGCTGACCCCCATCCCGCAGGATGAGCGACTGGCTACCTATGCCGCCAAAATTGACAAATCCGACTGTCTGATCGACTTTTCCGCCCCTGCGGCGGTGGTTCACAACCGCATCCGGGGTCTGTCTCCCATGCCCCTGGCGTTCACCCACACGCCGGACGGCAAGCTTCTCAAGGTGCCCGCCGCCCGCCGGGGTGCATGGAGCGGGCAAGCCGCCCGGCCAGGCACGGTACTCTCGCTGGATGACACCGGGGACGGCGTCATTGAGGTGGCCTGCGGGGAGGGCACGCTGCTGATCACCCGGGTCACGCCCGAAGGCAAGAGCCAGATGTCAGCCGCCGCCTATATCCGGGGTCGGAAGCTGCATGTCGGCGACCTGCTGAGGTGACAGGAAGTATGGCCGATTCACCGAACAGACCTCTCACGCCCCGGATGTTGGCTCTTGATACCCTGACTGCCCTGTCCCGGGGACAGTATGGCAATCTGGCTGTGGACGCAGCTCTGCGCCGTCACCCTCTGGGCGACGCCGACAGGCGATTGTACACCGCCCTGGTGTACGGCGTGACTGAGCGGCAGACGACGCTGGACTTTCTCATAGGCCGCTTGTCCAACCGGCCGGTGGAATCGCTGGATGAGACAGTCCGGATAACGCTGCGCATGGGGCTGTATCAGCTGATATACATGGACAGGATTCCCGACCATGCCGCCATCAACGAGACGGTCTCACTCCTGCCCCGCCGCACGGCTGGATATGTCAATGCTGTCCTGCGGGCTTTTTTGCGTGCGCCTTGGAGTCCACCTCTTCGGAATGGTACAGGCCGGACGGACCTGTGGATGTCGCTCTTTCCCGACCTGGCCCAGGATCCCCTGTGGGCGGCCTCGTTGGCCTACAGTATGCCGGCGGGGCTGTGCCGTGTCTTTTTTGACATCTTCGGGCCGGACAAAGCCTGCTCTGTCATGGAGGCTTTTACTCACAGACCGCCTGTGACACTGCGGGTCAACACCCGGCGGACTACGTCTGCCCGTCTGGCCGCCACACTGACAGAGGCGAGTCTTGATGTGCGATCCGGTCTGTATGCACCCACGGCGCTGCGTGTGTGGGAGGGAGCGGTTACTTCTCTGTCCTGCTTTGCCGAAGGGGATTTCTTCATACAGGATGAAGCCTCCCAGCTGTGTACAGCGGTTTTAGATACCCGGCCCGGCCATGTGGTGGTGGATGTCTGCGCCTGCCCGGGTTCCAAATCCTTTGGGGCCGCCCTTGACATGGAGAACCGCGGCGAAGTGTACGATTTTGATCTGCATGAAAGCAAACTGTCTCTCATACGCGCCGGGGCGGAGCGGCTGGGAATCACGGTTATCACCGCCGCCTGCCGGGATGCCCGTGATCCTGACCCGGCGCTCATCGGGCGGGCCGACCGGGTTTTGTGTGATGTG
>CAZQAI010000062.1:0-8343 GCA_964591305.1 uncultured Clostridium sp. | reverse complement strand
GAATCGAACCCACGCGACCAGCTTGGAAGGCTGGGATTCTACCATTGAACTACACTCGCAGAAGCCCTTTTCAAACCGCTCGCCTATTATACCATAACAATATTGATTTGTCAAGTGCTTTCCGAAAAATTCTCAGAGCAAATGTGAGTTAAGTGAATTCCCAAAGTAAATTCCACAGTGGAATTTACTTTGGGAATTCACTCACACAGAGACCAAGTTGAAAATTTTTCATGCAGGTGTAGACAAGAGTATGATATTGTGGTATAATTAGAAGAGTATTTTATCAGGAGGCACGTACTCATGCGCATCATACCCCTCTCTCCCGGAGCCTCCTTTGGCTCCAATTGTTACCTGCTGATCGATGGTGATCATGCTGTGGTAGTCGATCCCAGCACCTCTGCCTCTTCCATTCTGAAAACAGCCAAGGAGCTGAACTGCACCCTGGACGCCATTCTGCTGACGCACGCCCATTTTGACCATATTTATTCTGTGGATACCCTACGCCGGAGCTGTCCCGGTCTGCCGCTGTATGTGCATGAAGGGGACGCGCCCATGCTCACCGATGGAAAGAAAAACGGGTTTACTTTCTTTTTCGGAGAAGACAGGCAATATATGCCAGCCGAACAAATTCTGACCGATGGTCAACACGTCCCTGTGGGTTCATCCTCACTCACCGTCCTGCACACGCCCGGACATTCCCCCGGTTCTGTATGCTTCCTTGGCAGGGAAGACGGGTTTCTCCTGACAGGGGATACATTGTTTCACATGAACGTGGGGCGCTGTGATCTATGGGGCGGTGATCACGCCGCCCTGATGGCCTCACTGAACCGTCTCAAGGCTCTTCCCCCTGATCTCACCATTTTTCCGGGGCACGGGCAAACAGACATGCTGGGTCAAGCTCTGCAGGATGCTTTTTACAGCTGACTACGCCGTATTCTCGCCCCACATGTCGGAATCCATTACTGAAAGGACTCTATATGAACATAGATTATCAAAAATTGGCCGACCTTCTGTTTCCCGATGTAAGCGAGACCCCCGAGGATGTGGAAAACCGCTTCCCGGCAAGACAACTCCCCGAAGGTGCTAAGGTCACGCGATTTGCCCCCAGCCCCACAGGCTTTCTTCATTTTGGCGGCCTGTTCCCGGTGTTGGTGGGGGAGCGACTGGCCCACCAATCCGGCGGTGTTTTTTACCTCCGCATCGAGGACACAGATGCCCTTCGGGAGGTACCCGGAGCCGCCGAAGCACTGATTACCACGCTGGCCCAGTACGGCATTCACTTTGACGAGGGAGCTGCGGTAGGTCCGGATGGTCAGGTGACGGATGCCGGTCTTTATGGTCCCTACAAGCAAAGCCGGCGCGGACCGATCTACCGTGTCTTCGCCAAAAAGCTGGTAGCCGAGGGAAAAGCCTACCCCTGCTTCTCCACCGAGGAGGAGTTGGAAGCCCTGGCTAAGACCGACAAAAAGGCCGAGATCAAGAATATGGATTGGGAAAACCAGGCCGCGGCCCGCAAGGAGGCCATGCTCTCGCAACGACGTTTTACCATGGGACAAGTGGAAGCTGAACTGGCCGCCGGGCATCCCTTTGTGCTCCGTCTGCTGTCGGATGGTGACGGAGAGAGCAAGGTATCCTGCACCGATCTGGTCAGAGGCAAGCTGGATATGCCTGTCAACGATGAGGACTTCGTCCTGCTCAAATCCGACGGAATCCCCACCTACCATTTCGCCCATGCCGTGGACGACCACCTGATGCATACGACCCATGTGATCCGGGGTGAGGAGTGGCTGCCCAGTCTGCCCAAGCATTTACAGCTGTTCAGATATTTAGGCTTCAAGGCGCCCAAATATATGCATGTGGCCCAAATCATGCGTCTTGACGAGAACGGAAACAAGAAAAAGCTGTCCAAGCGGGATATGGGCGCCAATGTCAACGATTATGCCGCCATGGGATACTGTCCGGCGGCCGTGATGGAGTACATGCTGACCCTGCTTAACTCCAACTATGAGGAGTGGCGTACCGCCAATCCTTCCCTGCCATACACTGATTTTCCCTTCAGCATCAAGAAGATGAGCGTCTCCGGCTGCCTGTTTGACATCAACAAGCTCAACGATGTGTCAAAGAATGTACTCTCCCGCATGAGCGCCGATGAAATATACGACAGGACGCTGTCCTGGGCCGCCACGTACGACCCAGAGCTCCATCTTCATCTGGCCGCCGATCCTGCCTATGCCAAGGCTATCTTTTCCATTGGCCGGGGCGGCAAAAAGCCCCGCAAGGACTTCACCGTCTTCCGGGATGTCAAGCCCTATCTGGATTTCTTCTATGACGACCTCTTTACCGTGAAGGACGCCCTGCCGGAGGGCACGGATCCCGCCGATGTAACCGCTGCCATTTCAGCCTTCAAGGAAACCTATGACCCGCAGGACGATATGACGGTGTGGTTCGACAAGATCAAGGCCATTGCGGCCGATCTGGGCTATGCGGCCGACATGAAAGCATACAAGTCAGATCCCACTGCCTTCAAGGGCAGTGTGGCTGACATCTCCGCCTTCCTCCGTCTGGCTGTCACCGGCCGACAAAATGCTCCGGATCTCTACACGGTCATGCACCTGTTGGGAAAGCAACGCACTCTGGCCCGGTTGGATCGTTTCATCTGATATACCCCATTATGAAAGGAATTGAACATGGAAAACGAAAAGTACACAGCCAATTTCATCCACGATATAATAGATGAGGACTTACAGGAAAATCCCCAGATCAAGGTACACACCCGGTTCCCTCCCGAACCAAACGGGTATCTTCATATCGGCTCAGCAAAAGCTATATATATCAACACCGAAACCGCCCGTCGATATGGCGGTCTGTTCAATCTGCGTTATGACGACACCAACCCCGCTAAAGAGCATGTTGAGTTTGTCCGCTCTATCCGGGAGGATCTGGAATGGCTGGGCGCCACCCCCACAGGCGGTGTGTTTTACGGCTCTGACTACTTTGACAAGTGCTATGAGTTTGCTGTCCAGCTGATCAAGCAGGGAGACGCCTATGTGTGCGATCTGTCCCGCGACGATCTGGCTGAATACAAGGGCACCGATCGTTCCGAGGCCAGCCGGGAGTCCCCTTACCGCAACCGTTCGGTTGAAGAAAATCTGGATCTGTTTCAACGTATGAAAAATGGCGAGTTCCCCGATGGGGCTAAGACCCTACGGGCCAAGATCGACCCCTCCTCCGACAACACCTACCTGCGTGATCCTGTGATTTACCGCATCCGTCATGTCAGCCACCACCGCCAGGGCGACAAGTGGTGCATCTACCCCATGTATGACTTCGCCCACCCCATCCAGGACGCCTTGGAAGGCATTACCTACTCCCTGTGCTCCAGCGAATTCAAGAATCACCGCCCGCTGTATGAGTGGGTAGTAGATCACATTGGATTCGATCCCAAGCCCAAGCAGAGAGAATTCGGCCGCATGAATGTGACCTATACTGTCATGTCCAAACGTTACCTTCGTGAGCTGGTGGAAACCGGACGGGTGGACGGCTGGGACGACCCCCGTCTGCCTACCCTGTGTGCGCTCCGGCGCCGGGGATACACCCCCGAGGCGATCTTTGCCTTTGTGCGCAGTGCCGGCATTGCCAAGGCGGATGCGCTGGTTGACATCCGTCAACTGGAGTCCTGCGTCCGGGACGATCTGAATGAGCATGCTTTGCGGCGGGTGTGCGTGGCCCATCCCCTTCGTGTGGTACTCAACAACTACCCCGCCGACCGTGAAGAAACCTTCTCCCTGCCGAATCATCCTCAGAACCCCGAGGCAGGCACCCGCCAGCTGCCTTTCACCAGAGAACTCTACATTGATGCTGACGACTTCGCTCAGGTTCCGCCCCCCAAGTTCTTCCGTCTCAAACCAGGCGGAGAGGTGCGGCTGATGGGTAGTTATATCATCAAGTGTGGCGAGATTGAAAAAAACGAGGATGGTTCGATCAGGCTGATCCACGCCACTGCCGATCTGGAAACAGGCGCAGGGAACCCTGCCGATGGCCGAAAAGTCAAGGGAACCATTCATTGGCTGTCAGCTAAATATGCCCGGGAGACCACACTCATGCTCTACGACCGCCTGTTCACCATTGAGAATACCGCCGAGGTACCCGAGGGCAAAACCTACTTGGACTACCTCAATCCGCAGTCTCTCATCCGGGTGGAGCACGCCATGGTGGAACCGTCTCTCGCCGAAGCTGCCCCCGGCGATAAATTCCAGTTTGTGCGCTTCGGATATTTCTGCAAGGATACCAAGCATGAAAACACCTTCAACCAGGTGGTATCACTTAAGGATGCTTTCGCCAAAAAAGGGTAGTGCACGTCTCCGAGCGGATGCTTGCGATTGCATATGATCCTTTCCTGTATTCATTCATACGTTCAATCATGTGTCATCATACCCTGCTCTTTCCACTTGATATGTGCCTTCACGTCTCCCTCCGGCTCACGGTCCGGATCCATCAAAAAGCACATGTCCATCGTCACATCCCGGCACAGAATATGAGCATCCTGCGGTGCCGGGTAAGCCGGGCTGGTCTGATGAGTGGCCGAGCCGCCATTCCGTCCTACCGCCCGCTCCACGAAGTTCAGACTGTATTCCGGCCAGTCGTCATGAGGACTCCTCTTGCTGCCCGCCATGTCCTTCGTGTCGGAGCGGTCGTCAAAGAGGCTGTCTGCCGAGCCTTGGATCAAGGGAAATTCCACCCTGGATGCCAAAAGGCCGCCATCCAAACCATCCATGACCGACAGTTCGCATGTCATGTGCCGACAGAGTGATGTTTCCCGCGCCAGAAGCAGGCTGTACAGAAGCCATGCTTCCCACAATCGCGGATGGTAGCATACAGCTCGTGTCCACATCATGGTCTGCTGCTCTACCTTTACTTCGCAGCCTACCGCCTCTGACGTCTGCCTGACCCAGTCTGCCAATGCAACCACAGATACGGTCTTCCGGCTGTCCGGAGACGGAAAGTCTCCCAGCAAGCCGGTCAGTTGCCTCCATGACTCCGACATGATCCAGTATACAGCCTCGTCATGCCGGCCCAGCTCGCTTCCCATCTTCTCTACGTCCGGAGTCACCCGATACCCGTGACCCGGTAGTCCAAGATTAACCGACTGAGCTGCCGCTTCTACGGGAACATGAAAATGAACAAAAAGGCCAAGGCCAGTCAAAGTTTCATACCGATATGACAGTAACCCCAGTCCCCTCCGGGTAATCAGAAAGATCGGTGTATCCCGAGAAGAAAGCTGTCCCCTCATGTCGGATGGAACAGCAAGATCGCCATACAGATCCGTTCCTATCGTCCATGTCCTGCCGGGGCAGCGGGCGGCTACCACGCACCCCGGATTCAGCCATGTATCAAACAAGGCCAGGCTCACGCCGGTCAGTGCCCCAGGCAAGCCATTTGTATCTGCCGGAGAACACCCTGTCCACCGACGCTGCTCTGTATTTTGTCTCATATGAATGCCATTCCTTACATAAATGTATTGAAAGTTCTTTGGGGGTCTGGGGGCTCCTCCGTTCCCCGGCTGAACTGTAACAATCGGTAAAATTGATTTCTGTGAAATTCACGCTTCATGCCTTGACATGGGTACCTACATGTGGTATAATAAATAGGCGATAGTACTGTCTGTCACGGTTATGATCAGCCGTCAGATCATCCATATTCAGGAAGTGAAAAAGGAGGAACCCTTGATGAAAAAAAGAGTAACGGCCCTGTTGCTTGCTGCCCTGCTGCTGGCCTTTGCCGCTGCTTCTTGCGGTAGCAACCATGATAAAAACGGGGAATCCGGCACCGAGTACGATTCCCGAAATCCATCCGGAGAAACACAGACGGTGGCTGAAACCAACAGCTTCGGCGAACCTGTGACCCAAGGTGAATCTCAAACCTCAGCTCCGCCCGTGGACAATCAATCTGAACCCAATGCAACCTTTACCGATATCTCCAAACAGTTGTATGTTTGGACCGGCGTGGCCACCGTCCGCACCGACACTGTCATTTCCGAATCAACCGGCTGTGGTTGGCCCAAGGAGGGGACTGTGCTGAATGCGACGGGCGAGAGCAGTCGGTGGTACCGGATCAATTACGGTGGCAAGGTGTGCTATATTTCCAAAAATGTGGTATGCGATTACAGCCTGATTCAATCCTTCAAGGAGGTCAACGAGACTGTAAAGATCTCCGAGAATGTCAAGGTGCGTTCTCTGCCTTCCAGTAGCAGCGAGTCCAGCGTACGTGGCATTCTGAAAAAGGATGCCACGGTCACACGTGTCGGCGTGGGTGATGGCTGGAGCTGCATCCTCTATGAAGTGGTATCCGAGACCGAGACGGATGCATCCGGAAAGCCTGTCACAGAGACCAAGAGATACTATATCAGCAGCGACTGTATTGCAACAAACACGGGAGAGACGTCCGCTTCGGCTGCCAGCTGATACAGCTTTTCCCGCAGACAACTGAACAGTGGATCATCTCATGTCATGAATTAGAATCTTCATGCTGATCCTCTATATCAAGCCAGGCACACAGTTCACTGATGTGTCGGATCAGCGGCTTTCCCAGACGGGAGAGCCGCTTTTCTGATTGGTGCCCTCCTGTATACAGCACACAGTCTGCTCCGATGGCATCGGCTACCTCCGCATCATGTTCGGTATCTCCCACAAACAACGGCACCGCCCCCGGATGTGACGCTGCAAAAGCCTGAACCAGTTCCTTCTTGCCGCTTGCGTGAATATTGTCAAGGCCCAGTATCTCATCGAAACAGGAAGCAATGTCCAAACGGTCAAGCTGCCGCAACAACTGCCCCGTCTCGGTGGCGGAGATCAAACACTGTGACACACCCCGCCCACACCGTCTGGCCCGGGTAATTCTCCGAAGTGTCTCGGCTGCGCCGTCCATCATAGGACAATCCGGCTCCCCGGCCAGGTAAAGGGCCACCCATTCGGGCGCCAACACAGTATAGTAGTCTTCCCTTTCAAAATCAAAGCCCAGTGATCGATAGTATTCCTTGATAGGAAAGCCAAACACCTCGCGGTAGGTGGCTTGATCCGGAATGGGACGCAACCCCCGCTTTCTCAGCATGACATTGACACATCGGATTCCATGAGCCACATCATCCAAAATCGTTCCGTTAAAATCCCATATGACATGGGTATACTTCTTATTGCTTGCTACTTCGCTCATGCCTCTGTCGTTCCTCCTTGCCTTTTTTCAATTGCCTGATCCCAGAAAGCTCTTGGAAATCCGGAAGTTTCAACAAGTCCGCAAACGTACACTTTCTCGTCTCCCAGCTGAACCGCAACCCTTTCCATGGCCATCACAGTCGGCTAAAGATTCAAAAAGGGTACTCACACAACCACCACTGGCTGCATGAGCACCCATCCTCCCCGGAGGAAATCGTCCTCCGGGCTTTTCTCTGTTTTTCTTGCTTCTTTTTATCAGGACTCAGCTCTTGGATGTGGTAGCCTTAGCCGCATACCCGTACTGGTTCAGCCAACTGTAATATACCGTGAAGGGGCTGGCACCACTGGTATCAGGTTCCTGGTTCTCCACCTCAGAGCCCAAGGGCATCTCAGGATCATAATTTGAATTAAGAGCCTTAGTCAGTTTGGCGTCTCCTGCACTGGAGGAATAAATTCTCTTGAATCCGTCCTCGTCGTTGCTCATCAGCTCATTCAAGTCAGTCAGGGTGGCACATTCATCAATGGCAGCCTTGGCCTCCGTACTCAGTTCATTGATATGGTAGATCAGCGCCACATCCAGGCCGTATTCGCTGTCAGCCAACTGGGTATTGAAGTCAAAGCCCAGCAAAGGGTTGATCAGGGAATCATTGTTCTGTATCTTGGCGTAGACCCAAGCATCAGGGCCGTCCTCTTCATTGGGTGTGGCAATGAAACAGTTGCCTGTCTTACGGATGTCCATACGGTAGATGCCATACTCCTCCTCAGTGCTGGTCAGGAGATGAGCCGTTCCATCTGCATTCAGCTCATAGTGCTGGCCCAAAATGCCGTACTGAAGCAGGTTGCGAAGCTCACTGTCAGTGTTGAGGCGGGTGATGACCTCCATGCAGCGGGACAGATAGGCACTGCCGGAATAGACCGCGAACATATTGCCATACAGCTCTTCCTCACTGGCCTCCGGATACTCTGCCACGATCACATAGTATTCCCGGTTATTCTCCGGATTGACATACACACCGTTCTTTTCATACTCCTGCTTGATGCGTGAATCGCCCTTCACAAAGGACACTCCGGACAGTTGCCCTTCGGCCGGCTGACCATAATATTCCTCATAGGAGTAATTCATCAGGGTGGCATA
>CAZQAI010000061.1:0-8431 GCA_964591305.1 uncultured Clostridium sp. | reverse complement strand
ATACATAATAAATGTATTGAAAGTTCTTGGGGGTCTGGGGGCTCCTCCGTTCCCCGGCTGAACTGTAACCTATTATAAAATAATATTTTGCCAGATTTTCATTTTCCTCTTGACATTTTGTTAAAAATGAGGTATAATGGCCTAAGAGTTGGCCGAAAGTATATCTGACGGCAGCATCTCCGGCTGTTGCGAGGGGAGGGATAATAGAATGGCAGAAGTAAAGGTCAAGGAGGGCGAGTCTCTGGACAGTGCACTCCGTCGCTTTAAGCGTCAGGTCGCCCGCAGTGGCACCCTGGTCGAACTTCGCAAGCGTGAGTGCTACGAGAAGCCCAGCGTCAAGCGCAAGAAGAAGTCTGAAGCAGCACGCAAGAGAAAGTATAAGTAAGCGTGCGGTATACGGGAACCTCTTCAAAACGGTGTGTGCCGTCGGCATACACATAAGTTTCCATGGGGCTACTTTAAGTACAAATGTTTTGTATTCAATCAGCGAACCGGAAACGGTTCGCTTTTTGAATGCCCTACAGTTCCGGCCTTCTGCCAAAAGGATTTCATCATGAAACAACATGCTGTCCTGGTACATGATCCTGCTTTTTACAAGCGATTCTTCTCTCTTTGGTTTGCTCTCGTACTGTATAACATCATCACGCTGGGGGTCAATCTGGCTGACAATGTCATGATCGGCGCCTATTCCGAAACTGCCATGTCCGGAGTCAGCGCGGTCAATCAGATTCAATTTATCTTCCAGCAGCTGCTCTTGGGTGCTTCTGATGCCGCTGTTGTGCTGGGCAGTCAGTATTGGGGTCAGAGGAGAACAGATGCGATCAAGCAATTCTCAACCGGTGCCCTGCTTCTGGGCGTATTTGTATCTGTCCTTCTCTTTGTGCCGGCTGCTTTGATTCCGGAAGGTATGGTGGCTATATTCACCGATTCCTCCGATATTCAGGCGGCTGGGGTTGAGTACCTGCATATCATGAAGTACTCTTACCTCATTTTTGCTATGACGCAGTTGCTCCTGGCTGTACTGCGCAGCGTGGAAACTGTCAGAATCGGTTTTTGGGTATCTCTGTCCACCTTGATCGTCAACATCACCCTGAATTACCTGTTAATTGAAGGCCATGGCGGCGCCCCTGCCTTGGGTGTCACCGGTGCAGCCATTGCCACGCTGTCTGCCAGAGTCATTGAGCTTGTGATTGTGTTGGTTTACATACTTCTCCTTGACAAAAAGATCTGCTGGCGTCCCACCGATCTGTGGCATACCAATAAAACGCTGTGCCTTGACTACATCCGACTGGCTTGCCCTTTTCTTCTGACCTCCCTGATGTTCGGTGTGGCGGTTGCCTTACAGACGGCTATTCTGGGTCACATGGATGATTCGGCTATTGCCGCCAACTCGGTGGCCTCTACTTTATACCAAATGCTCAAAGTCGCTTCGGTGGGAGCGGCATCGGCGGCTTCTATCCTGATCGGGACCGCCATCGGCAGCGGCGAGATGAGCCGGATCAAGTCGTATGCCCGCACACTTCAGCTGATGTTCCTGGGTATCGGACTTTGCACCAGCACGCTGCTCTTTGTCCTGCGGGCTCCGGTACTCTCACTGTATGAGCTCAGCCCCGAAACTGACACGATGGCTTCTAATTTCATTCTGGTTCTCTGTGTCACAGGCTTTGGAACAGCCTATGAAATGCCTACCATCACAGGTCTTATACGGGGCGGTGGAGATGCAAAATTCGTCGTCTGGAACGATCTGATCAGCATATGGGGAATTGTCATCCCTCTCTCCTTGCTGGCAGCCTTTGTATTCAAGTGGCCACCCGTGGCCGTGATATTCTGTCTGAATGCCGATCAGCTCTTCAAATGCATCCCCGGAGCCATCAAGGTCAACAGGTTTCACTGGATGAAAAAGCTGACCCGGACTGCAGGCCATGTACAGAACGCCTCATAGCTGACGGTATTGAATCATCATAACCCACCCGAAAATAAGCGGGTGGGTTTTCAGGATAGCCGCAGGCTGTACGGTGATGCCTTGAAATTTGCTATTGAAATGACGGAATATGTATGGTATAATGAGCCTGTCCAATGCCTGATAAGTGAGGAAAGGTTTGGAAGAGCTTATGACGCTTTCCAGGCCGAAATTTTCCCTCGGATTCACAAAGCCGCCATTCCGGCAGAGGCCGGAACGGCCTCAGAGCTTCCGCATTATACTTAATAGAAAGGAATGGTCATAACCATGAAATATGCCCATATGACCGCCGCTCAGGCGGTATTCTACCCATACTCCAGCCCCGAGGAAGCTGTCCGTGACCGGAAAGAGCAAGCAGTCAGCCAGTTCGGCTTTTACTGTGCTCTGGATCTGTCTGATCGGGAGGAGCTTCCGGAGCGTGCCATGCTGCGTATCGCCGCCCGGCATGTTTACCGCTTATGGATCAACGGCCGGATTGTGATGCATGGTCCCGCTCGAACCGCCCACGGGTATGCCCGAGTGGACGAGGTGGAAATTACCGACTGCCTGATCGACGGAGTGAACCACATCGCTCTGGAGGTCATGTATTACGGAGACACATACAATCAGTATTCCAACGACTGCACCCTTTGCGACGGCCCCGGCTTTGTTATGGCTGAGCTGGAGGCAGACGGTGAAATACTCACCGCCACCGGAGGACAGGACTGGGGCGTATGCCGTCTCATCGCCCGGCAATCCCGTACGGGCCGCATCTCCCACTGTAGAGAGGCCTCTGAGGTCTACTGGCTGGATGACGCATACTATCTCTGGTTCATGGGAGCCGTACCGTTTTTGACGCCTGCTCCAGTGTCATCTTCTCTCCCCATTCTCCTGCCTCGTGAATCTCCGCTCCCCACCATGGACATGCATGAGTACCGCGATCTGGTCGCCTTCGGCATCTGTCGGATCGACACAGCTATGCCCCTTACACCCCTGTTTTACGAATGCAACCCTGCTTACGCACCCGTTGGATATGATGAATCATTGACCGAGCACCCTCTGGATGATTGCCGTCGCACACGGGAGTTTCCATTCGGAGGCCAACAAGGGGGGCTTCACGTCTCCCGTCGCGACAACGCGTTGACCCTTTCCGGAGCGGAAGACACCTATGTCCTCTTTGACGGCGGAGTCAACATAGCCGGTTTCCCAACCGTTCAATGCTACTGCGAGAAGCCCGGCATCATAGACATTGTCCGCGCCGAGATACTGCAGCAAGACGGTTCGGTGGCGTACCATCACAATCTGGTGACACGGCTTCATGCTCCCGCCGGATACACCTTCATTACCGCCATGGAACCCGGAGTGGCCCGGTACATCAAGGTGTATTTCCGGGGTGTTGGCGAAGTCACGGTATCATATGTAGGCATGATGGAGTACGCATACCCCGACAGACGCCGTTCCGGCTTCCTCTGCTCGGATGACAACATCAACCGCCTCTGGCATGCCGCTCGTCAGACCCTGATCAACAATACACTGGATGTATTCATGGACTGTCCCGA
This sequence comes from uncultured Clostridium sp., assembly GCA_964591305.1. Taxonomy (GTDB): domain Bacteria; phylum Bacillota; class Clostridia; order Oscillospirales; family CAG-272; genus CAMEON01. The sequence goes on along the minus strand of CAZQAI010000061.1, from coordinate 4,933 downwards.
TCGGGAACGAGGCGGCTGGCTGTGTGATTCCCTCTGGACAGCCCGGGCGGCAGCCCTTATGCTGTCTGACACCCGTGTGGAAAAAGAGTTCTTGCAGAATTTTCTGCTGACGTCCGCCGATAACATGTCATACGGCTTCTTCCCTGAGGCCTATCCCGGGCAAAAGTCTTCTTATAAAGACAGCACCGGCATTACCACTTGGTCTTTTTGGCTGATGTGCCAGGTGTGCGAGTACCTGCGACGCACCCACGATACAGAATGGCAGGATGAGTTCGCTGACCGCATCGCCGCCTTCGTGGAGGGAAGCCGTCACTTCCTGGGCAAAAGCGGTCTTCTGGAAAATCTGCCTGCCCTGTTTGTCGATTGGTCGGAGTCCAATTTTTCTGAGTATCAATCTCCCGTCTCCACCGCCGCCAATGCCTTGTATGCCTACATGCTGTGCGAATTGGGACAGGTTTACGGACGTTGTGACTGGACAGAGGAGGGTCACCGTATCCGCACCATCCTGCGTCATGCCATTATAGGAGAGAATGAACAGAGTCTTGCCACCCTGCGTACCTTCCCTGACAGCTTTACCGTGGATCAGTCTGGTGCCCTACACAGCCGGGAGCGCATATCTGAATCCGGCATGGCCACCGCTCTGTGGGCCGGACTGTTCTCACCGGGAGAGACGCCTGCCCTGGACCGCTACATACGCGACTGCATGGGCCCGATCCCCACGTATCCGGCCGACCCCAATATTGGAAAGAGCCAGCTCTTTATCGGTCTGTGCATTCGCCTGGATATGCTGGCCCGCAGAGGACAGCACACAAAACTGTGGGAGGATCTTCTGGCTATCTACATGCCCCAACTTAAGGAAGGACCCGGCACCTTATGGGAGAATTGCGCCCTGGACAATTCCTCCCGCTGCCACGGCTTTACCTCTCATGTCGGCGTGCATCTGATGAGAGATGTACTGGGTCTTGACTGGCCTGACATGGCAAGCAAGACGGTGACAGTGACCCCCCACACCTGCGGCCTTCGCTGGGCCAGAGGAACCGTGGAAACCCCCGACGGTCTGATCGCCTTGGAATGGCGATATGGGGAAGATTCCTTTACCATAACCGGCACACTGCCATCCGGATATACCTGTCATGTCATACTTCCTCGGGAGGTACGGTGTTTGGATGCTGACAAGGTTACGGTGGATATTCAAGCACAGCATGCCTGACATCAAACACCTTTCATATGTTCTCCCAATAATTCCGTACAAAACAGCAAAAATTCATGCATATTATGTCTTGACAGATGCGCCAGAAATGAATATAATTAAAGCGTTAATTATTGAAAAGGATGCAGACCCCTTCTGCATCGGAAAGGATGTATTTCGTGCTGTTTCGACTATTCAAGTGCGTAAGGGAATATAAAAAGCCCACGATCATCACGCTCCTGCTCATGGTAGGAGAAGCCGTGATCGAAACGGCCATTCCCTTTATCACCGCCACATACCTGATCAACAGAATTCAGGAGCTGGGCACCTCCCTGTCCGTCAGAGAGGATATTCTGCCGGTGGGACTGCTCATGGTAGCGCTGGCTTTGGTTTCCCTGTGCTGCGGGGGACTGGGCGGCTTTACCTGTGCCAAGGCCTCATCCGGATTTGCTAAGAATCTTCGCCACGACATTTTTGCCAAGATTCAGGCATTTTCCTTCACCAACATTGACAAATTCTCCTCCGCATCGCTTGTGACCCGGATGACCACCGATGTTACCAATGTCCAGATGGCGTTCATGATGATCATCCGGACAGCGGTACGCAGTCCCCTGATGCTCATCGCCTCGGTGATCATGGCTGCCTACATGGGTGGATGGCTGGCGGTAACCTTTGCTGTCGTCATTCCTGTGCTGGTAGTGGGACTGCTGATCGTATCCAAACACGCCATGCCTGCCTTCCACCGCGTATTCCGGAAATACGACAACCTCAATGAATCCATTGAGGAAAATGTCCGCGGCATGCGGGTTGTCAAGGGCTTTTCCCGTGAGGATTACGAAAAGAAGAAATTCGGAGATGCATCGGATGCCATATGTGCCGACTTTACAAAAGCGGAACGTATTGTAGCCATCAATACACCGCTGATGAATTTCTGTATGTATTTCAACACGATCTTCATCCTCCTTGTCGGATCCCTCATGGCCATCAAGTACCCGGAGAGTGGTATCAAGATCGGACAACTCTCCGCCCTTCTGACCTATGGTATGGCCATCCTCATGTCCCTCATGATGCTGTCCATGATCTATGTCATGATCACCATGTCGGTCGAATCCGCGCGCCGTATCTCCGAGGTACTCTGTGAGGTGCCGGATATGAAGAATCCTGCCCATCCCATTACGGAAGTAAAAGACGGGTCGATTGATTTTGAGAATGTGAATTTCAAATACTCCGAGAAGGCAGAGAAGTTTTCTCTGTCCGATGTCAATCTGCACATTCCCTCGGGGGCTGTGGTGGGCATCATCGGCGGAACCGGCTCCTCCAAATCCTCTCTGGTTCAGCTGATCCCCCGGCTGTACGATGTGACAGAGGGTACTGTCCGGGTAGGCGGAGTGGATGTTCGGGAATACGATCTTGAGGTACTCCGGGAGCAGGTCGCCATGGTGCTTCAGAAAAATCTTCTGTTTGCCGGTACCATCAAGGAAAATCTCAGGTGGGGCAAACCGGATGCAACTGATGAAGAAATTGCCGAAGCCTGCCGCCTGGCGCAGGCTGATGAGTTCGTCCGCACTTTCCCTGATGGGTATGACACCCATATTGAACAGGGAGGCACCAACGTGTCCGGCGGACAGAAGCAGCGGTTATGCATCGCCCGTGCTCTGCTGAAAAAGCCCAAGATCCTGATACTGGACGACTCTACATCGGCAGTTGACACCAAAACAGATGCGTTGATCCGAGCCGGATTTGAGTCCTACATTCCGCAGACCACCAAAATCATCATTGCTCAGCGAATCGCATCTGTTGAGCATGCAGACCTGATTCTGGTCATGGATAACGGCCACATTGCCGATATGGGGACTCACGATCAACTGCTCGCATCCAGTCAGATTTACCGTGAAGTGTATGAGCAGCAGACCAACGGCAGCAGGACAGATGCGTCATAAACTGTCTCAGAAAGGAGATTGAGGGATCATATCATGAATCAACAAAAAGGAATCAATCAGACACCCCCGGATTCCGCCTCTGCCCCCGTCAAGCGGAAATTGGACTTCCATGTGCTGGGCCGGATTATCCATATGCTACGCAGTTATTACCCGGTTCTCCTGCCGGTGACAGTCGTATGCATTATTTTCTCCGCCATTGTGGCCGCACTCCCAGCTATCTTCCTGGAAAAAGTCACAGATACCATCGACTATTGCCTGACCAATAACATGGGCTGGGATCAGGCCCGGGCTATGATTCTGCCCAAGGTGCTGATCCTGGTTGGGTTTTACGTGCTGTCCATTATAGCTGTGCTGGTGGAAACTCAGCTCGCTGCCATCATGACTCAGGGCTTTCTTTCCAAAATGAGAAAGACCATGTTCAGCAAGATGCAAAATCTGCCGATTCGATACTTCGACACGCACAAGCATGGCGATATCATGTCTTACTACACCAACGATATCGATACCCTGCGTCAGCTGGTAGGGCAGTCCCTGCCGACTCTCATCCGAGCCGGGACAATTGTGATTGCTGTCTTCTTTATCATGCTGTGGTACAGTGTATGGCTGACCGCCGTTCTTCTGGCAGGGGTGGTACTCATGATTCTACTGTCCGGCAAGCTGGGCGGTGGCTCCGCCAAATACTTTGTCCGTCTGCAACGCTCAGTCGGTGCCGAGGAAGGGTATATTCAGGAAATAATGAATGGACAGCGTGTAGTCAAGGTCTTTAATCATGAAAAAGCCTGTCAGGCAGACTTCGACAAGCTGAATCAGCAGCTTTATTCAGAAAGCTGCAAGGCCCACGCATACGCCAATATGCTGGGACCTATCATTATGAATATCGGAAACATCCTGTATGTGGTCATTGTCACAGTAGGCTGTACTCTGCTCGTCAACGGACTGTACAACCTGAGTATACAGGGGCTGTTCTCCCCCACCGAGACCACGCTCTCTATATCTGTGGTGGTGGCTTTCCTGAGCATGACCAAACAGTTCACCGGCAACATCAATCAGGTTTCTCAACAGATTAACTCGGTAGTTATGGCCATAGCCGGTGCACAGCGTGTATTCTCGCTGATGGATGAACAGCCGGAAGACGACAAAGGGTATGTCACGCTGGTCAATACTCGCCTGTCTGAAGATGGTACAATCACCGAAACGGCCGAGCATACCGGGCATTGGGCCTGGAAACACCCCCACAGCGCAGACGGCAGTGTCACCTACACACCTCTTCGCGGAGATGTCACACTGACCGATGTGGATTTCGCCTACACGGAGGGCAAACCGGTATTGCACGATGTGTCTGTGTACGCACAACCGGGACAGAAGGTCGCCTTCGTAGGGGCCACCGGCGCAGGTAAGACGACCATCACCAACCTTATCAACCGTTTCTATGACATTGCTGACGGCAAGATTCGGTACGACGGTATCAACATCAACAAGATCAAAAAAGCAGATCTGAGGCGCTCACTGGGCATTGTGCTTCAGGATACCAACCTGTTTACCGGCACGGTCATGGACAATATCCGGTATGGGAAGTTGGATGCCACTGATGAAGAGTGCATGGCCGCTGCGCGGCTGGCCGGAGCCGATGATTTCATCACCCGACTGCCGCAGGGGTATGCGACAGAACTGACAAGCAACGGTGCCAACTTGTCCCAGGGTCAGCGTCAGCTGATCGCCATTGCCCGGGCTGCCGTGGCTGACCCGCCCGTCATGATTCTGGACGAGGCCACCTCCTCCATCGACACCCGCACCGAGGCCATTG
>CAZQAI010000060.1:6297-8508 GCA_964591305.1 uncultured Clostridium sp. | reverse complement strand
GCGAGGGGCCCCGCAACTGCGTTTGGGCTATTTTGGGTGCCATGAACGCCGGTTTCCCGGAAAAGTCATCACGATAAATTCAATACATAAATGTATTGAAAGTTCTTTGGGGGTCTGAGGGCTCCTCCGTTCCCCGGCTGAACTGTAACCTTTCGTAAGAGAGGAGGCAGGGGTAAAGTAAAAGAGTCTGCCATGAATCGGCAACCTCCGGCCGGAAATTTTCCGGTTGTGGATCAACTGCATTCAGATTTCTTCGGTAGTGTCCTCATCGCCGGCTACCATTTCAAAGTCTTCCTTTGAAGCGCCACAAAGCGGGCAGACCCAATCAGCGGGAAGGTCTTCAAAATCTGTTCCTTCTTCGATGCTATGCTCGGGATCTCCGTTCTCCGGGCGGTATTCATATCCGCACAGCTCACACGCATATACGCTCATTCCTGTCCCTCCTTTCAAGTCACCTTTTCATCGGCTTGCGTTGGCATTCTAACACCGAACGGCTACGGCATATCATATAACAAGATGTCTCTCTTGTCAAGAGTTTTCTTTTCTCTTCCTGAAATTTTCCCTTCTGACCATATTCTTTACATGTATAGTCTTATTTTTTCGACATTTTCACAGAAAGTCTCTATCGCTCCTCTGTCGCCTGCGAGAAGTGACTCGGGTGTGTAGGAATCCATCAGCACATCCCGCCCTATACGAAGGGAAAGTCCTTCACGCCTGACGGTAAAATCCGAGTACCTTTTGAAATGTGTAAACATATGCAGCATGGTCAGAAAAGGACGGTACGCATCCCTGTTCGTGATGTGCAGTTCCACTCCTTGGCAAACATCACCCGCATGTTTATTAAACAAAGGGGTAAAGCAGATGGGGCGAAAGACCACACCTGGTAATCCCAGGGATGTCATCTCCCTGCAGAGTGCTTCTCCATCCACAAAGGGAGCGCCAATCCAGTCAAAAGGCCGGGTGGTTCCCCGCCCCTCGGACAGGTTTGTGGCCTCATACACGCAGCTGCCGATGTAATTAAAGCAGGTATTCACCGACGGAATATTGGGGGAGGGGTTGACCCAGAGAAGGTCCGTTTCATCATAGTACATATCCCGGCGCCAGCCCAGGCAGGGCAGGACATGAAGGTCGCAATCGATGTGATACACGGCCTGCACGTAGCGGGCATACTCACCTACAGTGAGGCCATACCGCGTGGGAATGGCATACTCCCCCACAAAAGAGGAAAAGTGGTTCTCATCCAGTATCAGGCCTTCTGTGACAAGGCCACCCAGCGGGTTGGGACGGTCAAGGACAAGCAACGGAATACCTGCTTCGCCAGCGGCCCGCATCAGCTGAGTCAGATTACACAGGTAGGTGTAAAATCTGGCCCCCACATCCTGAATATCGTAGACAGCGATATCCACTGTACGCAAGAGCTCCGCAAAACCAGGCAGCCCACGGGAAGTCAGTCCGTACATGCGTGCTCCGGTACCTGGATGGATACTCCCCGCCTCCCCGCCGAATTTTCCATCCTGCATAGCCGAATAGAGTCCATGTTCCGGGGTAAAGAGCAAGTCGAGAGAGGCTCTTTGTGCAATCACATCATATGTGGAAACGCCCTGTTTGTTGACACCCGATGCGGCAGTCAGGAGAGCGACTTTTTTCCCGGACAGGTATCCATCCAGCTCATCTTCCCTGTCTATGCCGCAGGAAACAATCGTTTTCTTTCTTTCCATACTCAAATCTCTTCTTTATCTTGTTCAGCGGGTCTTCCCGCCGTGGCTCGCTCTGCGGTATATCGGAATGGTCCGATGCATATCTTGTACTATACTCCCGGACAGGATATCGTCCGCCGGGTACACACTGTTTTCCGAGAAGGTGGCATATGTCAATCAGAACAAAAAACAAGCAGAAGTCCGCAATGATCCAAAGGCGGGACCCTCCTGCCCGTCGGTTTGCCCGCAATGCGCTCTGGCTTATCGGCGTCAATCTTTTTATGAGGACGGTGGGTGTTTCCTTCAATGTCTACCTGTCCAATACGGCAGGTGGGGAAGTCATGGGGCTTCATTCCCTTCTCATGGGGGTGTATGGGCTGGCTATGACCCTTGGATGCGGCGGCATCAATTTAGGGACCACCCGGCTCGTTGCTGACACGCTTGGACAATTCTCGGATGACAGTCGGGAGGGTGGAGACAACGGAGTACGACGTGAGGCCGTGCTCAGGCGATG
>CAZQAI010000060.1:0-6287 GCA_964591305.1 uncultured Clostridium sp. | reverse complement strand
AAAACCTGTCTTTTTTATGCAGCATGCTGTGGGTGTGCAGCCAGCATACTATTGTGTATCGGGGCGCCTTGGGTCGGCCGGGTGTGGTTGGGCGATGACCGCACAGTATCTTCCCTGCGGATTCTGGCTCTCTCCTTGATTCCCATATCCCTTGCCTCCTGCTTATCCGGATACTTTACCGGGGTACGGCGGGTACAGCTCAATGCAACAGCCGGTGTGTTGACGCAGTGCATCCGCCTGCTGTTATGCGTGCATTTTGTCACAAAAATGTTGCCCAACGGCACGGAAGCCGCCTGTCTGGCCTTGGTTTTGGGTGGAGCGTTGTCCGAAGGAATCGGCCTGGCCTTCTCCGTTTCTGCTTTTCTGTATGACAGAAAGCGCCACAGCCCGGATATACCGAGAAGCATGAACAAAGAAACCGGGCACCGCAATATAATATCCCCCCCTGTAGGGCAACAGGAAAAGACAGCTGTCGGCTCACTGCGTAAATTAACAGGCATCACCGTGCCGGTCACATTAGCTGCCTGCCTTCGCTCGGGGCTGGTGACTCTCCAGCATGCTTTGATTCCCCGCGGTCTCAAGGCCAGTGGAGCAGCCTGGGCAGAGGCATTGGCTTCATATGGTATTCTGCACGGTGTCGTCCTGCCCGTCGTTCTGTTCCCCTCTGCATTCATATCCTCCTTCTCCGGCCTTTTGGTACCGGAGGTGGCTGAGGCAAATGCCCGCGGAAATTCCGCTCGTGTAGCCTACATGTCGGAGCGTGTGATCGGTCCGGTGCTGGTTTTTTCTTTCGGGGTGGCGGGTCTGATGTCCTGTTTTTCTTATGAGCTCGGCGAACTGGTATGCGGCAGTCAGGAAGCCGGCGCTTACATCCGTGCCTTAGCTCCTTTAATTCCCATTATGTATGTGGACAGTTCGGTGGACGGCATCCTCAAGGGTATGGGCGAGCAGGTATACTCCATGGCCGTCAACATCATCGATGCCCTGACTTCCGTACTCCTTGTATGGATTCTCCTGCCCCGGATGGGGCTTGATGGTTACATTCTGTCTGTTTATGTGACCGAAACGCTGAACACGACACTTTCCCTCTGCAGAATGCTGAAGATCAGCGGCATGAAGGTCAATCTTTGGAAGATGGCAGCCGGCCCCCTGCTTTGTGTGGTGGCTTCGACCTGGGGAGTGAGACTGGGTTCCACCTTGCTTCGCAATACCATGACCGGACTTCCGGGACTGATTGTGCACATGACAGCCGCCACCATTCTGTACATGATTCTGGTTCGGCTCGTCGGGGTGATTGATCAGGCTGATATCCGCCGTCTCAGACTCATATGGAGCCAGAATCCGGGAAGGAACTGCCACAGACATGTTGAGAGGGAACCACTGGCATAAGCAGGGGCTGTTGCACTATGCAACAGCCTATCATCAGACAACAGAATGCCCCCGGTTGGAACGATGAGTGCTTACCGCGTTGGCTGTCCTTATTTTATCCTTCGATGCCAACAGTTCAGCAGCAGCAGCGAAACAAGGTAAGCGGTCATAGCCACAAGCAGGTCGCCGACAAGGTCAACCACAAGCCACAAAATTCCCTCTGATGACGCCACATGGTAGATAAGGTGTTTGAGGACCCCGCCTACCAGCAGGATAAGAGCCATGTCAAAAGCAGAACGCTGCACCGGATTGCGCAAGACGAACATAGATGTAAGGGGAAGTACGCTGTCGCGTCCTTGCGCACCATCCGGATTCCAGGCCTGCTTTTTTTGCCAGCCTCTGATGTGTATGCAGGACAGCAAGACAATCACTCCGTACTGGAGCAGTTCCAGGGATGCAGTCACAGCGACAGCCTTCATATCGAATTCGTCGAACAGCGGATATCCCAGCGTCAGGCAGGGGATAAAATAATTGACAGCAAAGATGAGAACGGTCAGCAATGCATACACGATAACGGTCTGTTTTCCTTTTTTCCAGCCGCCACGCCACAGAGCATATATAGTAACCGAGTATGCTGTAAAAAAAAGCAGCAATTGCAGGACATCGGACACAATGGATATCGCCGACAGCCACCATGCCCCCTGATACAGGGTGTTGGATGAAAACACATCATACAAGGGGGACAGTAACACGCAAGTCAGCAGGATGTAGATCAGGCTGGATGCGAGTACAAGGCGGGTGGAACGGCGTACAGCCAAGACAGACATATCCTCCCGGTTCATACTCAATATCTGCTTTTCCATGTTTTTTTGCATATCTTTCATACGGGACCATCCTTTATGTGGAAATCGGATTCTGTGGGGCAGCTTGTTGGTACTCCTTCAAAAAAAGAGTACGCATATCCGACAGGTGGACAGAGGAAAAGCCAGACATCCTGACCGCTTCCGTAACAGCCCCCCATATGACAGGTGTAACAGCCAGATGGTAGCGAATCGGCACATCAGGAGGGGTATGACAAGCAATCCTCGCCAACCATGAAGCGCCCTCATGCTGACAGACTCCACCTCCCAGAATGACCGGCATCTCGGTCGTATTGTCAACACAGGCAACACGATCATGGCCGGCTCCGCCGATCAGCCAATGCCAGGCCGCTTGCGCATATTCAGCCAACGCTCGTGCATTCCGATCCAGAATTTCCTCAGAGACCGGATCGTGCTGTGAAGCAGCTTCAAAAACAGCCGGAGTCATAGAAGCGATGAGCGGTTTTCCTTCTGTATATATACGGCTGAGAGAATCCCACACCCACCCCCCCAGCTGTTGAGCCAGCAGGTCTTCAAGGCAGGTTTTCTGCCCACGGCCATCGTGGGCTCGAAGAACAGCCTCCATGGCATCACGGCCAATGGAGTATCCGCTTCCTGCGCTATCCAAAAGGTAACCCCATCCGCCAATACGGATCAGCTGCGTTTTCCTTCGCAAAAAACAGGCGCTACCAGTACCGCATATGATACATGCGCCATCCCCCATGGGCAGTTCAGAAGACAAGAGGTTTATGACATCTGAGTCAATGCGAACACCCGCCGCTTCGGGCAGAGCAGCCGCCAAAAGTGACTGCATGTGCTCTTTGTGATTCAACGCGCCCGCGATTCCGCCAAAGAGGTAACAGCCGGTCAGGGGTACGCCGGACATGCTGCTCAGACTTCTCGCAGCGCGGGCCAGCAAATCAACAGCTGTCTCCACCCCTACATCGTTGGGATTGGTCGCTCCGCATACATGGCCGGCCAGCAACCGTCCCTGCTCATCCACCTGTACGGCTTCGGTCTTGGTGCCGCCGCCGTCTATGGCGATGAAGGTTTTGCACACATGTGACATAGTTGACCATTCCTTTCCATATAACGCACAAGTTTTAAGGCACAGATCAGGGCTTGGGTTCCACCCGACACCAACCGTCATGATTCAGCCGCCGCTACACTCTGAGCGCATCCTTCAGCATATCCGTGCTGTATGTCATCAGTCGTTGTCCCAGATCCGGCATGCGACGCAGAACCTTAACAAAATCTGACGCTCTTTTCTCCTCCCCGACATGCAGATCACTACCCAAAGCAACCAAATATCCCTTTTCTGCCCATAGTAGCAAATGCCGCGGCTTGACAAGACCGCAAAGAGAGGATGCGTTGATCTGCCCGGGAATGCCTTTTTTTAGCAGGGGCTCAACCAACTCCTGCGGGTACCTGTCCACATGCGCCAGCACCGGCATGATGCCGGAGTCGGCCATCTCTTCCACGGTTCGAATCAGTCGCTCTGTCCACAATGCAGACGAGAAGGGCATTTCTAAAAGCATAATGTTGGTGCCATTCAGGCAAAGTGAAGGCAGTCCGTTCATGCGTTGCAGTCCCTCACAGATCAGCACCTCTGCGCCCGGAATGATGGCGGGGCGGGGTGTGTCTCCCATGCGTTCAAGCAGAATACTCAGGTACCCTTCTCTGTTTTGCAGGAAGGTTTCCACAGTGGTCTCCTGGGGATAGAACTGGGGTGTGGCGCCCACGGTGGTCACACTGTTTTTTTGCAGGAGAGACAATTGTTCAATCCCAATGCGTATGCTTGGGCACCCATGATCCATGTGGGGAAGCGTATGGGTATGAAAATCAATACATTCCATGAGGAGGCTCCTTCTCCGTCAGGCGGATATATATGAATCGATCAGTCAGCCCCGGGCGCACAGACGATGATCAGTCTGTTTCACCGGGATCGCTGTTTCCTGTCACGGTTTCGGGCGAGACCCTGTATTGAGGCCATCCTCAGAGGCACCTTCATCAGGACGGCCCTCCGCCTTGCGATCCGGTGAATCATATTGGCTGAGTGTATGGTACCGGGTGTACTGACTGTACTTATTATACCGTCCGTAACGTAAGTACTTGCCGTATGTATTGTGCTTCCCGTATCGGCTCCATCTGTATTTGCCGTACCCTTTGTAGTAGAGGGACTGATAATAGGTGCCCAGCTTAATATCCACATCGTTCAGAATGAACCCGAAAACAGACGCGCCGTACCCATTCATGGTGTCCACAGCAGCTGAAATTACCCTTACATCCGAATATCCGGCCCTGACTACAAAAGAGTAACCGGTTACCAGGTGACTGATAACGCCGGCATCGCTGACCTCGCACACCGGAGGAAGGTCAATAAATATGACATCATATTCCTGCTTGAAGCGTTCGATTAGCTTTGTCATGCGTTCAGAGGCAAGTAATTCAGCCGGGTTGGGCGGTGTCTTGCCGCTGGTTACAATATCCAGGCAGTCACAGATCACGCTTGGACGGTAGATATGAATATCCTCCGGCTCACAAAGGCCAGCCAACACCTCGCTCAAGCCATTCACAGCCGGGTCTACTTTGAATATGGTGTGTTGCACCGGACATCTCAGGTCACCGTCGAGCAGCAGTACGCGCTTCCCCATCTGGGCAAAAGATACTGCCGCATTGGCTGTGATGAGGGATTTTCCCGCACTGACATAAGCGGAGGTAATGGCATATACCGAGCACCCATCCGCTTGTGCGGTATAGCACAGGTTGGTTCGGAGCAGTTTAAAAGCTTCCGAGATAGCAAAGGGGGTATCCTTGGACAGAATGCGGTCATGGTAATCCCTGTCCGATGCGGCTGTTTCATACCGATCGTATCGCGTATAGGAAGTACGTTTACCATGAACCTTTTTGCCGGGGTTTCTCTTCTTTTTGTTCGAGGTATCCTTTTTTTCAGTTTCTCCGGTGCCGTTGGATGCACCGGTTGCTTTTTGCGCATAATGGGACCCCATATTCTTTTGTGCGGTTGAAGCAGCATGGTCCCAGGTGGGGATTTGCCCTATAACAGGAATGTCAGCAAAAGCCTGTTTAAGCTCCTGCTCGCCGTATACGGTGCAATCAAAGTAGGTACGAAGGAAAACATACAGGTAGATCAAGACGAATCCTATAGCAAAGCCCACAATAAAGTATCCCGAAATGCCCAGTCCTGTGGGAGCGGTGGTTTCTTCGCCGGATCCATTGAGAACCTTGATGACGCTGGAACGGGTTTCGGTATCTGTCTCGTTTTCAATACCCAAGTTATAATCCAATACACCGGCCAGGGTGACTTCAATCGATTCTGCCACGTCCATGGCCACCTGCTTGTCTTCATGGGTTATTTTTACGGTTACTACTTGATCGCTGATGGAGATTTTGGTAATCAGTTCCCGAATGTCACTTCGGGTATACCCGGCATACGCCATTGAGCCTGCCTGGTTGGCTTGATTCTTGAGCTGCATTAAAGCCGCATCCAATGCACGATCGGATTCAATGACCGATGGGATGGCCTTGACCAAATTCACGGCGTCCCCGGCTTGTCCCACATCAATTTGCAGTCCATCATCAGTTTGAGCAAATCCATTCACCAGAAATTTGATTTCGGTTGTATATTCGGTGGACTTGACAAATATCCGGTACATGCCGAACAGCAGCGAGAAAATCAGGGAAACAATCAAAATACGCAGGACATTTGCCTTAAATACCTTGGCCAGATAAACAAGGTCGATCGTCTGCTGCTTGCCGGTACTGCTTTTATCCATGTAGCTGACTCCTTTACCCGGCTCATCCGGGTTATTCATGTGCAAAAAACACCTTATATATTATACACACCCATCGGGCATTTGTCAAGTGGGAGAAAATAATAAAGCACCGCCGCAGTTCGGTGAGTGTTACAGTTCAGCCGGGGAACGGGGGAACGCCCGGGGGCTTCTTGAAAGAAGCCCCGGCCCCCCAAAGAACTTTCAATACATTTATTATGTATTGAATTTATCGTGATTTCTTTTCCGGAAAACCGGCGTTCATAGC
>CAZQAI010000059.1:0-8517 GCA_964591305.1 uncultured Clostridium sp. | reverse complement strand
TTGGGTAAATTGAAAATTGATTTCCGTGAAAGAATGCCTGTCGGACTTGACAGAGGACTTTATATGTTGTATAATAGGGGAAATATGACAGGGAGAGTATCTGAATGAACATTATCATAGTTGGATGCGGAAAGGTTGGTCAGACACTGGCTGAGCAGTTGAACGAGGAGAGCAACAACATCACAGTCATAGATACCAACCCGTCCAAGGTCAACCAGCTGTCCGCACGGCTGGATGTCATGGGGGTGACCGGAAACGGAGCCACCCATGATGTTCAGGTTGCGGCCGGCATCAGCAAATCCGACCTGCTTATCGCTGTCACGGGTTCAGATGAGCTGAACATGCTCTGCTGCCTCATCGCCCGGAAATCCGCCAACTGTAAGACAATCGCCAGAATCAAGAATCCCGAATATCACGCTGACGTTGCTTTCCTGAAGAACGAGCTAGGTCTGGCTATGGTCATCAATCCGGAGGAAGCCGCCGCCGCAGAAATTGCCCGGGTGCTACGCTTCCCCTCGGCCATTAAAATTGACACCTTTGCCAAGGGGCGGGTCGAGCTTTTGAAATTCCGCTTGCCGGCCGACTGCCCCATTGTCGGCATGACGGTTAAGGATGTCGTCACCCGGCTGGGCTGTCATGTGCTGATCTGCACGGTGGAACGGGGGAGCGAGGCGTACATCGCCAACGGCGATTTTATCTTTGCCGAACGGGATATTGTGTCCGTGATCGCCTCCCCGCGGAATGCCTCTGAGTTTTTCCGCAAGATCAAATACAGCATGCGTTCCGTCAAGGATGTCATGATTGTGGGCGGCGGGGAGATTGCGCACTACCTGACCGGTATCCTCCGACGCACCGGTATTTCGGTGAAAATCATCGAAAAGGAACGCCGTGTGTGTGAGGATCTGTGTGTTCAATGGCCGGATGTCAGCATTGTCCATGGCGATGCTTCCGATCAGGATATTCTGATGGAGGAGGGCATCGCCACCGCTTCCGCCTTTGTAGCCCTGACCAACTTGGATGAGGAAAACATCCTCCTGTCCCTGTTTGCCAAAAGCATGGGAAAAGGCAAGGTCGTCACCAAGATCAACCGCATCGAATTCAACGATGTCATCAAGCATCTGGAGTTGGATTCCACCATATATCCCAAGCACATCACGGCCGAACAGATCATCCGGTATGTCCGGGCAGCCGGAAACACGGTAGGAAGCAACATGGAGACACTGTACCACATCATCCCCGGTAAGGTTGAGGCGGCGGAATTTCTGGTTCACGACACATCGGAGGTTACAGACACCCCGCTTATGGATCTTGGTTCTCGTCTGCGTCCGGAAGTGCTGGTAGCCGCCATCATACGGGGCGACCAGGTGATCATCCCCCGGGGACGGGATACCATTCAGGTGGGAGACGCTGTGGTCATTGTGTCCAAGTTGCTTTCCATGCACAGTCTGGACGACATACTGCGGTAAGCATTGCGATAAAGCCATCACATCAAAGGATTTATGAATATATGAATTATCGGATGATAAAGAATATCACCGGTTGGCTTCTGATTTTTGAGGCGGGTTTTCTGGTGGTACCGGTTGTGACAGCGTTGATATACAGGGAACATGCCCTGTGGTTTTACCTGCTGTCCATGGCTCTTTGCTCTATCATCGGCATACTTTTAGCACTGAAAAAGCCCCGGAATACCGTGTTGTATGCCCGCGAGGGACTAGTCATCGTGGCTTTGAGCTGGATCATTCTGTCGGCATTCGGCGCCCTGCCTCTGTGGCTCTCAGGTGATATCCCTTCCTATCTGGACGCCTTGTTTGAAACCGTATCCGGTTTTACAACCACAGGAGCCAGTGTGCTGTCGGATGTGGAGCAGCTGTCTCACGCTTCCCTTATGTGGCGTAGTTTTACGCATTGGGTGGGTGGCATGGGCGTTCTGGTTTTCATTATGGCCTTCATACCTCTCAGTGGCGGACAGAATATGCACATCATGAAGGCGGAAAGCCCCGGCCCCTCGGTCAGCAAGCTGGTGCCTCGGGTCAAGACGACAGCCCTGATCCTCTACTCCATTTATCTCGCTCTTACTTTTTTGGAGCTCGTCCTGCTTCTTTGCGGGGGGATGAGCGTCTTTGACGCCCTGAGCACCGCCTTCTCTACCGCCGGTACCGGTGGATTCGGAATCCGGAACAGCAGTCTGGGAGAGTACTCCCGGTACATCCAGACGGTTGTCACCGTTTTCATGTTGTTGTTTTCTATCAATTTCAGTTCCTACTACCTGCTCATTCTGGGCAAACGGAAGGAGGCCTTCAACCTGGAGGTCCGGACCTTCCTGTTCATCGTACTGGGAGCCGTTGCCCTTGTGACATGGAATATTTCCTCCCTGTTTGATCATTTGGGAGAGGCACTTCACCACGCTGCCTTTACCGTGGCGTCCCTGATTTCGACCACCGGCTTTTCCACCGTTGATTTCGATGTCTGGCCGACTCTGTCCAAAACGGTGCTGGTCCTTATCATGTTTATCGGAGCCTGCGCCGGGAGTACGGGGGGCGGCATCAAGGTATCCAGGCTGGTGATTCTGTTCCGCAGTCTTGCCCGGGAGCTGGAGAACAGCGTTCATCCGCACAGAGTCAGGAAGGTGACAATGGATGGCCACACGGTGGATCAAGAGGTTGTGCGGTCTGTTCATGTGTATGTAATTGCTTACGTGCTGGTATTCGTTTTTTCCCTTTTGCTGATCTCCTTCAACAATTTCGATCTGATCACCAACTTTACCGCTGTCACGGCCACCATCAACAACATAGGCCCCGGGCTTTCCCTCGTTGGCCCCACGCAGAATTTCGGCCTGTTCTCCGTTCCCTCCAAGCTGGTTCTCATCTTTGACATGCTGGCCGGACGCTTGGAGCTGATTCCCATGCTGGTATTGTTCTCCCCTAAAACGTGGATGAAATAGTATTGGACATACAGACCCTTCCGGCACAAAGGCAAGCGATCCATCGGACGCTTGCCTTTGTGCGTACAATCTGTTTTGTTTTTTCAGGCCTCGATCCTATATCTGACCGTTTTGTCGTTCTTGCCAAATACGTCGGTTGCGGACGATACCTCAGGATTCAGCTCCCGCTCCGGATAGTCAAAACCTGTGCCCTCACGGTTTATCTGTATGGGTATCCTCGTATATCACATCCACGGTGCCATCGCCATCACGGTCCACATACAACCGCTTGCCGCCCGATGTACTCCGGCCACTTTCATCCTGACTCCGAGTTCCGGCTCCAACGGCTATCAGGATCAGGCTGATGACGTACAAAATCACGGAAAGCGCGATGATCGCCCATCCCAACACCAACAGGGCCACATGAATAACAGTAAAGGCAGCGTTCATAAGAGCAGGTAGGAAGAGGATCAGCACAAGGCCCAGTATCATACGCAGCCATTCCTGCCTGAGTTGTCCTCTCTTGTCGTGGGTCACAAGGATCCGCAGCAGGGGGAACAGGATCATGTATATACCTACAATGGTCACCAGCACCGCACCTTGGTAAAAGATCAGCGCAAGGCCCAACGCCATGCCCAAAGCCGAACTGATCAGATCCAGAACTCCCGCCGTGGAATTCAGGTGCGTGATGCCGGTAATCAGCCCGGGAATCTGGCTGATGATCACCACAATGCCGTATATAACCAGCGCCCAATGAATGATGGCCGCCACAGTATTCGGTTTGAGGAGGGCAGCCAGTATCAAAAACAGAGCGCCTATCACCAGGCCAACCGCCATAAGGGCAGTGCGTGCCAAAATCAAATGCTTCTTGTAAGCTGACATCATGATGACCGTTCCTTTCTATGAAAAGTCTGAAAAGCGATACGCTTTTTCAGACTTGTATATCCTTACTGTGTAAGGGTGGGACAGAGGCTTCCCCTGCCTCCTCCGGCCGGACTGCCGCAGGATGAACAGGATGAACACATCGACTTCTGATCCACGTCGCCACCTGCGGCGGCAGGAGAGTGTCCGGAATTTCACCGGTCTCAATGCAGGCACGGACACGGGTGGAACTGATATGCGCATAACGGGGATCGGTGGGCAGGTACATTGTCTCCACCGATGCATTATGCGCCCGGTTCCACAGGGCGTGAGCCTGCTCGTAGGTGTAATCCTCTACGTTTCGCAGCCCCTTAATGACCCAATCCACTTCCAAGCGGGATGCCAGATCGATGAGCATGCTGCCGGAAGAAATTACCTCCACGGCAGACAGCTGTTGGCAAGCCAGTGTGGTCATTTCCAGTCGCTCCTGCTGTGTGAACATGTACTCCTTGGGTGTGACCCCCTGTACATACTTCTGCATATCGTTGGTCATGACCGCTACATATACCCGGTCAAAGCGGGCGGCCACCCGCTCAATGACATCCAGATGTCCTAGGGTAATCGGGTCAAAGCTGCCGGGAATCAATGCCGATCTCATACCGTTCCCTCCACCCCGGCCGGCGTGATCAGCGTCACATATGCCTTTCCGTACCGGGCCTCCTTCCACAACCGGAAGTGAGAAGACAACACGGTGCCGGTGGCATATCCCAGTGGATCGGGTTCTCCGCTCTCACAGATGATCATGCCATGTGGCTTGAGCGCACGCGTACGAAGCACCGCTTCCACAGCGGTCGGCACTGCCCGCATGGCATAGGGAGGGTCTATAAAAATGAAATCAAATGCATCCCGCCCGCGTCGTCCGGCCAGGTATTCCGCAAAGTCGGAGCAGATCACAGTGCAGTCGCCCGCAAGGCGGGTCTTCTCAGCGTTCTGGCGGATCACGCGTACCGCATCCTTAGACTGATCCACCAGGGTCGCATGAGCCGCTCCCCGGGACAATGCCTCCAGGCCCAGCTGACCCGATCCGGCAAACAGATCCAGTACCCGGCGTCCTTCCAAGTCAAATTGAATCATGGAGAAAATGGCCTCTTTCGCCCGCTCGGTAGTAGGCCTTGTCATATCGCCCTCCAGGGTTTCCAGATGCACCCCCCGTGCCTTTCCCGTGATTATTCTCATCATACCTGTTCTTTCCCATCCGATTTCTTGGTTCGTTTTTTATTTTGGCGCTTTATCATCAAAATAAGCCCGGATGCGCACCGCATCCGACTTCGAGATCCCTTTGACAGCCTCAAGCTCTGTGCAGGTAGCGTTCCTGATGGCCGCCACACTCCCCATGGTGGCCAACAGCAAGCCGGCTTTTTTGTCTCCGATACCGGGAATTCTGGTCAGGGTGGAGTGCGTCAGGGTTTTGCTCTTGGCCGCCTCCATACGGGACACTGTAAAGCGATGTACCTCCTCCTGAAGCTTGTACACCAGCACAAACACCTCCCGCTCCCGGGCGATGCTGATCTCCTCGGTATCGGTACATAATGCACGGGTCTTGTGAAAATCATCCTTCACCATGCCGAATACCGGAATATCCAGTCCCAGCTCAGCCATGAGCGTCCGAACCACCGTCACATGTCCCCGTCCGCCATCCAGCAAGATGAGATCCGGGATGCGAGAGAAAGAGCCCTCTTCATCCGCAAGGTGGGATAACCGCCGTTCCAGCGTTTCCCGCATACTGGCGTAATCATCGGTACCCTCTACTGAGCGGATGCGGAAAGTACGGTAGTCCGACTTCTGCAGTTTCCCGTCCTCCATCACCACCATTCCTGCGGTCAGGTGTTCCGTTCCCAAATTGGATACATCATAGGCTTCAATACGCTGAGGGTATCCCACGCCGGTCAGCTCTCCCAGCCGCACAAGCGCACCTTCATTTCTTTCGGCATCCCGCCGGAACTGGCGTACCCGCTCGGCGGCGTTGGAAACCGCCAGCTCGCACAGTGCCCGCGACGGACCCCGTTCCGGCGTCCGCAGTCTCACTTTACGTCCGGAGAGAGCGGTTACATATTCCGACAGCGCCTCAAGCTCGCCGGGATCCAATGCAAAAGAAAGCAGGATGACCTTAGGAATATATTCCCTTTGCCTGTAATGCTCGCATATAAAGGAGGACAGCGTCTCTTCGTCCAGAATGCGTTCAGCTCCCGACAAGCATTCTTCTTTATCCACCACCGCTCCGCCCCGGATATAGAAGACCGAGACGCAGGATGTGACATCATCGGCATAATACCCAATGACATCTTGCTCCGTATCGGGGGCAGCTACCACCGTCTGCTTCTGGCTGAGGCGGTCAAGGGCCTCGATGGTGTCACGACAGCGGGCGGCGGCCTCGTACCGTTCCGCTTCGGCATGGGTATACATCTGCTCGTTAAGTGAGCGTCGTGCCTCGACGGTGTGTCCTCTGAGTATATCGGCAGCCAGCGAGATGGATTGGGCATATTCCTCCTCGCTCACCTGCCCGGTGCATGGCCCTGTACAACGGCCCATCTGATAATACAGACAGGGCCGTTCCCGCCCTATGTCCCGTGGGAAGCGGCGTTTACAGGAAGGCAGGCGGAGGGTATAACGCAGTGTGTCCAGTACCGCATACACTGTAGATACTCCGGAATACGGCCCAAAATACCGCCCCCCATCCTTCTCCCGCTTGCGGGTCATGATGAGGCGGGGGTAGGGCTCATTGGTGATCTTGATATAAGGGTATGATTTGGCATCCTTAAGCCGTATATTATACTTGGGAGCATACTGTTTGATCAAGGTATTTTCCAGAGTCAGAGCCTCCATCTCGGTACCGCACAGGAAATATTCAAAATCCTGTACACAGGCTACCATACGGGCCGTTTTAAGATTTTTCTGACTGTTTTGAAAATACTGGGAGACCCGGTTCTTGAGCTTGCGGGATTTTCCCACATAGATGACCTGCCCTGCTCGATTCTTCATGATATACACACCGGGGCAAAGAGGCAGGGTGTTGGCCTTCTCCAAAAGGGTAGAGAAGCGTTCATTCCGCCCGGTGTTTCCCTCCGGAGAGGACTCGCTGTTTTCTTCCGAAGAGGTCTTTGTCGGCATCCTGTCTACCGACTCCTTTATCTCACTCACAGCATTCCCTCCCCGTATTGTAGAAAACAGCTCGCATGCGGCGTATTTGGCGTCGCTTTGCGCTGCTTTGGCGTCGCTCGCGCTGCTTTTACAGCGCTTTTTGCGCTGTATTTATACACAGTATTTATACATGTACACTGTTGACTTAAAACAAACGGTGCGGATCCCCATTCCCGCATGGGTACAATACGCACCGTTTGATACTTCATGTCATGGTATGTCATGAAGTATTATGTATAATGTACCGTTTGCATGTGGGCTGTGCCCACTAAAACACTGTTTGATACGATACGGTAGCGGCATCACCATATGCCGCAGGTTCCACCGGAACATCACCTGATCATCCTGCCGGACACCACCGGGTTATCCCGCCTGACATTGGCTGTGTGAACAGCAGGAGTCACTCGGAAAAGCCGGAGTTGATCAGATTGGCCAACCCGTCCAGGGCAGCGTCCTCATCCTGCCCATCGGCATACAGAGTCACGGTCATCCCCTTGGCAATGCCGAGAGAAAGCACACCCAGAAGGCTCTTGGCATTTACCTTCCGGTCATCCTTTTCCACCCAGATGGTACACTTGTAAAAGTTCGCCTTCTGAATAAAAAAGGTGGCAGGTCTTGCATGCAGACCGCTGGCGTTGTTGATAACGACTTCACGACTTTTCATATCCGTATATCTCCTGTAATTTAATGGGCAATACGTTCGTCCGGGCACACCTCTGATTATATATAGTATACCAAAATGCGCCGCATAAATCAAGTGTCAATGTTGAGGATTTTTATTTACCCTTACAGTTTATTTTTATCATTTTTCACAACTGCCGCAGAATCTGAACCTTTCATCCTCATGAAAGTGTTCATTGGTGAGGGGACACAGATGTGATCCGAACCGTCAGAAGAGCCCGGTCGGTGCGTATGTCCACCACGCTCCCCGGTGCCAGATACAATCCATTACGCACTGCTAGGCCTCCGTCATCCATCTGAACGCCGCCGGTGCAGATTATGCACCCGGTGGCCGATACAACCGACCCGGTGCTATCGGGGTTGTCCTCCACAATCAAGGCCACCTGCTGGTTTCCCTCCTCATCCAGATAAACACCCACATAGCCCAGCATGGTGTCGTCTTGATACAGGTACACCGCGTCAAACGGCTCAATGTTATCCAGAATATCCCTTTGGACCGCTGTCACCTCAAACGTGACATCATACAGATCCGGTGTGACCTTATCCCCCCGCTGAATATATGCCAATACCACGCGAACCACAAGGGATACCAGTGCGCACAACAGTAGCAAAAGCACAACGCCATCCGCCGCCGACCAACGTCTTTCTCCTGTTGCTCTGCTCCCTCCCCGCGCCGGGGAGCTGCCCTCTCTCGATTTCTGCCGGTTCTCCATCATGACGACTTTTCCTTTCTGTTTTGACTAAAGGCACCGAGCTTCCTGACTGAAGCCGCATATTTCAGACTTCCGTCCTCTCTTTCAGGGTCATGATGCGGCCCTGAACCACAAGTCCAGCCAGGCGATAGGTCCGTTCCTCCC
>CAZQAI010000058.1:0-8631 GCA_964591305.1 uncultured Clostridium sp. | reverse complement strand
GGAGGTTTTCTCATGCAGAATTTTGAAAAAACAGACCCCATGGCCCTGCGTGACAATGTGTTTCACATGATTGGGCACGAATGGATGCTGATTTCCGCCGCCGATCCCGACACAGGACGGCCTAACACCATGACAGCCAGTTGGGGGACATTAGGCGTACTGTGGGGCAAGCCGGTCTGCACCTGCTTCATCCGTCCCCAACGCTTTACCTACCCCATTGCCTGCCGGACCGAGCGATTGTCCTTTGCTTTCCTGCCTGAAACCTATCAGAATGCTCTGAAGTATTGCGGCACGCACAGTGGCAGGGAAGGGGACAAATTCGCCGCCGCCGGTCTGACGGTGGCGTATGCGGAAGCACCTGCCGCCGGCTGTCCCTCTGTACCCTACCCTGCCGAAGCTCGTCTTGTGCTGATCGGACGCAAGTTGTATGAAGACGATCTGAAGGTAAATGGCTTCCTGGATCCTACTCTGCTGGAGCAATACAAGAGCCACGACTATCACAGAATGTTCATCTGTGAGATTGAGGAGGCGTTGGTGAGACGGGTATGACAGGAGCGGCACATCATCGGTTCACCTCCGGTTTGTCGGTGCGTTCCAGCAGGTAGTCGATGGAGACACTGAAGTAATTGGCCAATCGGATGAGTGTGTCATAATCCGCTTCCCGCTCTCCTGACTCATACCGGCTGATGCTGTTCTGATTGAGATGCAGATCCATAGCCAGCTTGAGCTGTGATATACCCCGTGCCCGGCGCAGCTGCTTAAGGCGCATTTGATAGTCATTCCTTTCTGTAAAGCGCGGAAGTTTTGGAACGGTTCCGGCATGGCGGTTCCGTAACCGTCAAGGCACAAAACTTCCCTCCAATCGGTAAAACCGTGCAAAACCCGCGTATTTCCGACTTGACAAAATGGTACAGTCATAGTATAATTGCCATATCCTATTTACAAAATTATACCATCCCGGTATAGCTATAATATCCCGAATCGGGATATTGCGTAGACAAAAAGACGGATTGAAAAAGATCAATGGATTTTCAACCGGTCATGAGGATGTCGGATGGGAAGGAGAAGAATGGATATGGAAAGGGAGCAAATGAGTCCCGTGCAGACGAAGGAATGTTCGGGAGGTAAATCCTCCCATTTTATCTGGGGACGGCTGTTCGGCCGTGTAGGGTCGGAATGGGAGAGACTGCTGGTGTCCCTGCTGGCTGCTTTGACGATCGGATTGACTGCACATGCCTATGCGTTTCTGCATCTTACGGTTTCGTTTGACTCATTGGCGGAGTTTCGGTTTTCTTCCGCGTACTCGGCAAAAAGCCAATGTTCTGCATAAGGAGCCGTAAATTATCATGAAAGAACAGCCGAGGATTGCTGTAGTCATTCCCGTTTATAATGCAGAAAAAAAATTAACGAGTTGCATAAAATCAATTTTACATCAGTCATTCAGTGACTTTTCACTGGTCTTGGTAGATGATGGATCAACGGATACAAGCGGGTGTATATGTGATGAATTTGCTATAAAGGACTCACGCGTTCACTGTCTCCATCAAAAAAACAAGGGCTCTGTGGAAGCAAGGAAGGCCGGGGTTCTGTCACAGATAGCTCAGGCATGTTCCTACATCTTTTTATCAGATGCAGACGATTTCATGCCTCGTTTTGCGCTGGAACAATTATACAAGGTAGCTATTAAGGAAGGCGCCGACTGTGTATGCGGTGATACCGTAAAGGCAATACGCAATCACCCTATATCCTCATCTCATAAAGCACCGTGTTTTAATATCAAAGAACCTGAGATATTACTACATGATGAGATTATAGACCGATTGTATATCAGTTGTTTTGGCGTGAATAATTATCCGGTTTCTCTGTACGCGAAATTATATAAAACTGATTTGCTTACTCACGCCATAAATTTTCCGCCCCTTGTTCGTTTCATGGGAGAAGATCTTAGCGTGACATTACGAGTCATGCCTGCTATTCGGAAACTTGCCATTATTCCGAATATTGTATATTATTACAATATTGGCGGTGGAACTTCGAGGTTTAACCCTGATTTGTTGGATGATTTTTTGGCTCTATACCGTGAAAAGAAGAAAATTCTTCTTTCTTATCCGAGTCTTACAAGAGGTGAATACCTCATATCAGCTGAATTAAAGAATGTCGTCAGAACTTGGTTACAAAGTTGCTATCAGGACGGGCGCTATACAAAAGAGGAGCTTTATAAGGAAATTAGTCGAGTGTGTAGTTTGCCCGAAGTATACGAGGCCATCCGTCAAGAAAAATTGGTTGAGACGGATGTTAACGGATTCAGAGCCATGTTAGAAGTGGAAGATGCCGAAGGCATATATGAACATATTACGCAAAGGTGTAGGAAACAGAGCTTCCGAAAGAAAGTATTCAGCTTTTTAACAAATCGTGGGCTGGTATAAAAAATAGTCTGCAGGTTAAAGACATGCCCTGTTTCCCCTCCCATGACTGCATCAAAACAGTGGACGGTGTGATCGTCATCAAGCTGTCCGAGGATTGATTTTAAACAAAAACCGGATACCCTCACGAAAGGGGCATCCGGTTTGTATTGTATGTACGATTTTTCCCTGTGCATTAAAAATTATCCACGTGAAGAAAGCTTTTGAGGGGCTGCTGCATGTCGCAGCAGCCCCTCAAAATGGGCGATCGGGAGCTGGGCCGGCTCACATGGGTGAGAATCCAGACTCTTTTGTCCCTCAGCTGAACTGTATTATGGCTGTGTATTCAGCACTTTTTTGAGAAACATCCCAGTATAGCTACCCGGGCACTGTGCTACTTCCTCAGGGGTGCCGGCGGCCACAACGGTGCCGCCACCGTCGCCGCCCTCAGGGCCCAAATCGATGATATAGTCGGCGCACTTGACGACATCCAGATTGTGCTCGATGACAAGGACGCTGTTGCCCGCGTCGCACAGACGCTGGAGCACCTGGAGCAGGCGGGCTACGTCGTCGGTGTGCAGACCGGTGGTGGGCTCGTCCAGAATATAGACGGTCTTGCCGGTGCTTCGTCGGGCCAGCTCGGTCGCCAGCTTGACCCGTTGAGCCTCTCCTCCGGACAGGGTGGTGGCCGGCTGGCCAATCTTGACATATCCCAGGCCCACATCGAAGAGGGTCTGCAGCTTTCGGGTGATCTTGGGCAGACCGTCAAAAAAGCTGAGTCCTTCCTCTACCGTCATGTCCAGCACGTCGGCGATGCTCTTGCCCTTGTACTTGCATTCCAGCGTGTCACGGTTATACCGCTTGCCGTGACAGACATCACAGGTGACATACACATCCGGAAGAAAGTGCATTTCGATCTTCTTGACGCCGTCTCCCTCGCAGGCCTCGCACCGTCCGCCCTTGACATTGAAGGAGAAGCGGCCGGGGAGGAAGCCCCGGGCCTTGGCCTCCGGGGTCTTGGAAAACAGGTCACGGATGTCATTGAATAGCGAGGTGTAGGTGGCGGGGTTGGAGCTGGGCATCCGTCCGATGGGGCTTTGGTCGATGTCGATGACCTTGTCCAGGTACTCAATGCCTTCCACACTGTCATGGGCACCGGGATAGGTGGTGGCCCTGTTTAGCCGGGAGGCCAGCACAGGGTAGAGGATACCGTTCACCAGAGAGGACTTGCCTGAGCCGGATACACCGGTGACGCAGACAAAGCATCCCAGCGGGATGTCGATGTTCACTTTCCTGAGGTTGTGCTCAGCCGCACCCCTGACACTCAACACATGGCCGTTCCCCGCCCGGCGCTGTGCGGGAATGTCAATTCGCTTCCGGCCTGACAGGTAGGCACCTGTGATCGAGTCCGGGTTGGCGGCTACCTCGGCCGGGGTTCCGGCGGCCACAATATGCCCGCCGTGAATCCCTGCTCCGGGACCCACATCCACCAGGTAGTCGGCTTCCCGCATGGTTTCCTCATCATGCTCCACCACAATGACGGTATTGCCCAGATCACGGAGCTTCTTCAGGGTGGCAATCAGTTTGTCGTTGTCCCGTTGATGCAAGCCAATGGACGGCTCGTCCAGAATGTACAGCACCCCCACCAGGGAGGACCCGATCTGGGTAGCCAGGCGGATGCGCTGAGCCTCGCCGCCTGACAAGGTGCCTGCCTTACGGGAGAGCGTCAGGTAATCCAGACCTACGCTGACCAGAAATCCCAACCGGGCGCGGATCTCCTTAAGAATGTCCCGTGCGATGACAGCCTCGCTGCCTTGCAGATGCAGACTGTTGACAAAGGCAAGGGCGTCCTTTACCGATTGGTTGCAGAAATCGTCGATGTTCAGCCCGCCCACTGTTACGGCCAACGAGGCGGGACACAGCCGCTTACCCTGGCAGGCAGGGCAGGAGGCTTCCTCGACAAACTGCTCGTAGTAATCGTTGTTCATGCCTTGTGCCATGCGTTGCTCGATCATGCCCACCACGCCGTCGAATCGCGTTGTCTGCCGGTGGCCTTCCTTGCCAAAGTAACGCACCACATCATAGGTTGTGTCTCCTGTGCCATAGTACAGCGCCTGCAGGGCCTCTTTGGAAAAGGTGTTGATCGGCTGATCCATGGTAAAGCCCACCCGCTGGCCTACCGCCTCAAACAGCGGTCCCGACCAGCTCTCGGTTTCCAGACTTTTGAATCCGTTGACCTGGATGGCACCCTGCCGCAACGACATCTCGGGGTGAGGGATCAGACGGCTCACGGCCACGCGCTGCATATCTCCCAGCCCTGCACAGGTGGGACAGGCTCCTGATGGGTTGTTGAAGGAGAACATACGTGGTTCCAGTTCCCCGAAGGACACACCGTGTTCCTCACAGGCATATCGCTGGGAGAAGGACATTTCCTGCTCCTCCCCATCCCGCGGGGTGGTGACGATCAGAAGCCGTCCGTCGGAGGCTGCCAGGGCTGCCTCCACCGAGTCGGACAGACGGGAGCGTATACCGTCCCGCATGATCAGACGATCCACCACAATCTCAATGCTGTGTTTTTTGTTTTTATCCAGGGATATATCCTCGGACAGGTCGTACAGGCTGCCGTCGACCCGCACACGGACATACCCCTTCTTTTTGGCATCGGTCAAAGTTTTTTCGTGCATCCCTTTCTGAGCACGCACTACAGGGGAGAGCACCAGGAAGCGGGTACCTTCCGGCAGGGTCAGGATTCTGTCGATGATCTGATCCACGCTCTGCTGCCGGATTTCCTTGCCGCATATAGGGCAGTGAGGGATTCCCACTCGAGCGTAAAGCAGACGGAGGTAATCATATATCTCGGTGACCGTGCCTACGGTGGAGCGGGGATTCCGGGATGTGGTTTTCTGATCAATGGAAATGGAAGGAGACAACCCCTCGATCATGTCCACATCCGGTTTGTCCATCTGTCCTAAGAACATACGGGCATAGGAGGACAGGGACTCCACAAAACGGCGGTGTCCCTCGGCGTGGATGGTGTCAAAGGCCAGGGAGGACTTACCCGATCCGGAAAGCCCGGTCATGACCACCAGCTTGTCCCGGGGGATGGTGATGTCGATGTTCTTGAGGTTGTGGACTCTGGCGCCCTTGATGATAATGGATGACTGCATACTGGATGTTACCTCTTTACCTTTTTGGCTTTCCGACGGCGGCCCGCACTCTGTTCAGCTGACGCTGGGTGATGCGTCCGATCGGTCTCTGATTGACCCGGCCGCTGTCCATGACAAAGCTGAGCGACACCTGCCGGTATCGTTTTTGATTCTCGGTCACAGGGCGGCCTGTCCTGTCCCTTAACTCCACCCGCGCAATGTGCTCCGTATGGAAGCACATCAGGTCGCCTTGTGCGTTTTTGCCGGCATTGACTGCTCCGTCCGCCACAGTGATGCAGGCGGTGAGCAGTAAGGCCATGTCAAACAGACACATGACACCCAGCCCGCCTACCAGTACCGACAGCACCGCGCCGGGCACGGTATCAAACCAGCCCAGACCCTGCATGACCAGCATGGCGGCCAAGGAGGCCAGGAGGATCAGAGCGGTCAGACAGACATACAGTCCGTTGACAAGGCGTACCCGTACCACACGTGCAACCTTTTCCCGGGTGGGGGCTTTTGCACGGCCTGTGTGGCCCTTTCTTTGCTTGCTCCTACTCACGGTCAGTCTGTCTCCGTGTCAGCCAGCTCATCGGCAAAGTACCCCCGGGTCAGGGCTTTGTTTCCCCGGGCATCCATCAGAGTCAGCCGAAAGTAGGCGGTTTTCTCCAGTCTCTGACGCCGGGCACTCGCCAGCCAGGGGCGTAGATCGGACTCAAAGTGAGACAGTTCCTGCCCTTCGGGGGTAGCGCTGTAGCGGGCAGACCGCATATCGGTGGTCAGCCAGACCTTGACGGTGTTGACGCAGTCCATCTTCAGGATGCCGTCCTCCAAGACAAGAGACTCGATGTCCGGCCCCCAGGAGGCATAAAAATCGCCTTTCTCATATGCGGCCATGATGCAGTCGTAGGTCAGGCGGGGGGCCTTGAAGCGTACCCAGGCGCCGCAGCTGTCCGCCCTGCTGTGGGAGTCGTCCCCGGCCAGGGGATATACCCGCTTGCCAAGGGACAGAAAATCGTCCAGCACATGTTCGTCGCCGTCCAGGGCATACCCGCCCAGCACACAGCCGGTGTTATAGACCTCCACGCCGGTCACACCCTCCAGCCCGGCATAGTCGGGGTAGTGTTGGAGAGACCAGCAAGGGTGGTTATAGCTGACCAGGAAGCCGTGCGTACGGGCCTCGGCGATCATCTCGTTCTGGCCCTCCACCGAGTAGCGGCGTACATAGTCTCCCTTATAATAATCCTGCACATACGCCGGAGCATGGCCGAAGGTATAGGCGGGATTGGCACAGGGGTAGTAGGTCTCGTGAGGGTTCTTGGCATAGAAATTCAGATGGTAGGTGGGGATTCTGTCCCAAGGCCGGCCGGGCAGGGACTGATTGGTTTCCACCTCGTAGGAAGTCAAGGCGAGAAAAGACTCCTCCTCATTGAGATCGGCATGATCCAGCATGATGTCATGGTCGGTAAAGGCCACCACAGAGTAGCCCTTGTCCATGTATAGCCTTTTGATTTCCTCCACGGTGAGGGAACCATCCGAGAAGGTGCTGTGGGTGTGCAGATTGGCCTTATAGAAACGGCCGGATGCGGGAAGAAGTTGGTGTATCATAGAATTCTCCTTTTGTCGGATCATGGATGGACAGTAGTAGGTCATGGTTTGTGCCTGGTGCGAGGGGCTTTGCCCCGTGTATAGGAGGACTTGCCGACCGTATGGGAAGGCTGGTTCTCCCGGGAGTCCTTGCCACCCCGGAAGGCCTCGGTTCCGTGCGGATCGGCCCCGCCCTTAATGCGTGCGATCTCGTCCCGCAGGAAGGCGGCCTTTTCAAATTCCAACTGTCGGGCGGCCTGCTTCATCTCCTGCGTCATCTGAAGGATCAGTTCCTCACGCTGGCTGTCGGATAGCTTGTTTGCCCGTCCGGCCTGGCCGGTCGGGAGAGCGGAGGACTGGGCCCCCTTTTGCTGCTTCTTCTTTCGGGCGGCTACCGAATTGTCCTCATCTCGGACGCCGATATCAATGACATCCCGCACCTCCTTGATAATGGTGCGGGGGGTGATACCGTGAGCCTTATTGTAGGCATCCTGAATGGCTCGGCGGCGAGCCGTCTCGTCTATGGAGGCCTGCATGGAGCCGGTGACCGTGTCGGCGTACATAATGACTGTGCCTCCTGCGTTCCGCGCAGCCCGACCGACGGTCTGGATCAGGGAGCGTTCCGAGCGCAGAAAGCCCTCCTTGTCGGCATCCAGAATGGCCACCAGGGACACCTCGGGTATGTCCAGCCCCTCCCGGAGCAGGTTGATGCCCACCAGCACATCGAACACGCCCAGCCGCAGATCCCGGATGATCTCCATGCGTTCCAGGGTGTCCACATTGAAATGAATGTAGCGTACCTTGACGCCGGTCTCATCCAGGTATTCGGTCAGATCCTCGGCCATTTTCTTGGTCAGGGTAGTGACCAGCACCCGCTCGCCCCGGGCGGCCCGCATCCGGATTTCTCCCAGTAAATCATCCACCTGTCCCTCAATGGGGCGTACCAGCACCAGCGGATCCAAAAGACCGGTGGGACGGATGATCTGCTCCACAGTATGGGAGGCGTGCTCCTTTTCGTAGTCGCCGGGGGTGGCACTGACAAACACCGTCTGGCCCATGCGTGCTTCAAATTCCTCAAAGTACAGCGGTCTGTTATCGTAGGCGGAGGGCAGACGGAAGCCGTAATCCACCAGATTCTTCTTTCGGGCGGTGTCGCCGCCACTCATGCCCCGCACCTGGGGAAGAGTGACATGAGACTCGTCCACAAACAGGAGGTAGTCGTCCGGGAAATAGTCCAGCAGGGTATAGGGAGTGGAGCCGGGGGCCCGGCCGGAGAGCACCCGGGAGTAGTTCTCCACGCCGGAGCAGAAGCCTACCTCACGAAGCATTTCCAGGTCGTACTTGACCCGCTCCTCAATGCGCTGGGCTTCAATGAGCTGATTGCGGGAGCGGAACCAGGCGGCCCTGTCTTTCATTTCCTGCTCGATCTCGGACAGAGCCGCTTCCCGTTTCTCGTCGGAGACGGCGTAATGGGTGGCGGGATAGACGGCGGCATA
>CAZQAI010000057.1:0-8781 GCA_964591305.1 uncultured Clostridium sp. | reverse complement strand
CAGCGGTTACGGGGCTATGGCCACCCTGCGCCTGTTGGAGCTGGAATCCGATGTCATGCGGGACATGGTGGATGAATATGGTGTTGTGCCCATGCCCAAGTATGACGAGGCACAGAAGGACTACGGAACCCTTCTTCATGATCAGTTCACAGTGTTTTCTGTACCCACTACAGTGCAGGGTGATAGGCTTGACGAAATGAGCGCCGTTCTGGAGGCCATGTGCTCTGAGAGCTATAAGAGGGTCAAGCCGGCTTACTATGAGAAAACATTGCGGACCAAACTGGTCAATGACCCTGATTCGGGTGAGATGCTGGATCTTTTGATCGAAAATATTTATATTGATCCTGGTATCTTATACACAAGTACGCTGGGCGGTTTCCAGGACAAGCTGCGATATATTATGCAGGCCAAGTCCAACACAGTGACATCCACGTATAAGTCGTTAGTTCGTTCGGCGGGTCGGTCGCTTACCCAAATGACGAACAAACTCAACAAACTGGTCGAAATGGCCGAGTAAAAATCAAGCGCCGGGTGGTCTGTTCCGAGCATTGGAAGGAATATCATAGTTATGAAACTCATGGAAGACAGAATCCGCAGAGACGGGATCGTAGAGGACAGAGACGTGCTCAAGGTAGGTAGCTTCCTCAACCAGCAGATTGATGTGCCTTTTATCAGCGAGGTCGGCGGAGAATTCTACTGCCTTTTCGGAGGGGAAGGCGTGACTAAAATTTTAACCATTGAGGCATCCGGCATCGGTCTTGCCTGTCTGTGTGCCATCCCCTTTGGAGTGCCGGTGGTCTTTGCCAAGAAATCCAAGAGCCGTAATGTGGCGGGAGAGATCTACACGGCCAGTGTGTTTTCCTTTACCCACGGTACCAGCCACCGCATCATCGTGCCGAAGTCCATGCTGTCCCGGCAGGACAGGGTGCTGATCATAGACGATTTTCTGGCTCGGGGGGCCGCGTTGGAGGGTTTGCTCGAATTGTGCGGGCAGGCGGGGGCAACCGTGGTCGGAGCGGGTATCTTTGTGGAGAAGGCGTATCAAGGTGGCGGGGATGCCATCCGTGCCCGGGGAGTCCGGGTGGAGTCGCTGGCCCGCATTGCTTCCATGAGCCCGGAAGAGGGCATCACATTCTGCTGAGCAAGCTATCGGAAACCGGGTGCCGCCGACGCCTGAACCTCAGCATATTCATGACGCGAAAATTCTCGGGGTCCGGGGGCTTCTCTTGAAAAAAGCCCCCAGGCCTTCCTCGTCCCCTGGCTGAACTGTAATGAATGATATGTAAAAAATGAGAAGTGGAGAAACACCATGTCACAGGCAAGATGGATCTGGTACTTTGGCGACTTTGAACTGTACCACAGTATAAAGCTGCATAACCGCCGGGATGAGTTTGAATGCCCGGTGCCTGCTTTTTGGGCCTTGTCGGCGCCCTATCCCAATGCGAGCTTTGGAAAAAGCTTTCACTGCGATACCCCGGACACCGTCCGGGTGGTAACGCCACACAGAGGGTATGTTATGCTGGATGGCAGGCGGTATGCCGTCAACACCGATATACCGGTGGAGGCTGGCGATCATGCCATCTCGGTGGTCGTGTTGGCCGAGAGCGGCTTCCCCTGCATTTTTATCGACAGTGCCGCTCTTGTCACCGATGACAGCTGGGTTGCCGACCATATGGTCGGGAAAGCCTTGCCGGTGGGAGCGTCCCCTGCCTATACCTCCCCCGACGACGATCCCACTGTCTTTCCCTTCGCTTATGAGCGACGGGACGCAGTCAAGGTGACCGAAACAGCCGAGGGCTCTCTGTATGACTTCGGGCGAGAGATGTATGGGCTGATTCACCTGGAGCACGCTGACCCCGCCGATCGCATCCGGGTGGTATACGGGGAGTCCGCTGAGGAAGCCACCGACCCTGCGGAGGCTTTGGTACGTGAGACCGTAACCGGACACAGTACATATGTGTTGGCCGGCCGGGCTTTCCGCTATGTCTGCGTCAGGAGCGAAAAAGAGCAGGGCGGTACGCAGTCCGGGCAGAGGTTGTCTGTTTATGCTGAGTATGAGTATGTCCCGCTTGAGGACAGAGCCTCCTTTACATGTAACCGTCCGTCGGTGGGAAAGATCTGGGACATATGCGCCTACACCCTGCATCTGAACTCCCGGGAGTTCTTCCTGGACGGCATCAAGCGGGATCGCTGGTGCTGGTCGGGCGACGCCTACCAGTCTCATATGGCCAGCCGGTACCTCTACTTTGATCCAGACATCAGCAAGCGCACCATCCTGGCTCTTCTGGGCAAGCCTCCTTATGAACAGCATATCAACACCATCAACGACTACTCCATGTACCTTATTATCAGCGTGTGGGAGTATTACTTTGCCACGGCGGATCAGGCTTTCGTGACCGCTTGCTTTGACCGGCTGAAGGCCCTGTACGATTTCATAGAATCCCGCCTGGATGAAAACGGGTATGTGTGCCAGCGGCCCGGCGATTGGATCTTTATTGACTGGTCGGACATGGACAAAGGCGGGCCTCTGTGTGCCGAGCAGATCCTGCTGTGGCAGTGCCGCCGGGCTATGGCGGGCCTTGCTGAGGTGTGCGGCCTTGACGGTACGCCTTACCGTCTCTCCGCTGACAAGCTGCAAAAGCGTATCCTGCGGGACTATTGGCGGGAGGACAGAGGCGGATTTGTGGACTGCCACACCACCGGCCTTGAGCACATCACCCGCCACGCCAATATTTTCGCCATCATGTATGAGTTTGTCTCCCCGAGACGGGCGGCGAAGATCGTTCGCCGCGTATTGGAAAACGACAGCATCACCCAGATCACCACACCCTACTTTGAGTTCTTCGAGCTGTGCGCCCTGTGCAAGATGGGCAAGCTGACGGCGGCTCAGCGTAAGATCGAGTCCTATTGGGGCGGCATGGTGGCCCTGGGGGCCACCTCCATTTGGGAGGAGTACATCCCCGAGCATACCGGCACCCAGCATTATGCCATGTACGGCAGGAAGTACGGCTGCTCCCTGTGCCATGCCTGGGGCGGCGGACCTATCTACCTTCTGGGACGATACTGTCTGGGTGTCTACCCTACCTCCGCCGGGTACACTACCTTCACGGTGGAACCGAACCGAGGCTTGTACCGGCGCATGGAGGGCAAGGTGCCTCTGCCGCAAGGCGGCCAGGTGTCCGTGAGAATGGATGCACACAGCTGCACTGTCCTGACCACGAACCCGGGCGGTACCCTGCGTGTCAAGGGGCAGACCTATCCTCTGGAGGCAGGGCAGGAGCTGACTGTGACATTCTGATGACCGCCATACGTCTTATGCGCCTTAACTTTTTACCGGGTAAAGCCCGGGGCTCCGCCAGAGAAACTTTTTGAAGAAGTTTCTCTGGACTCTTCAAGAACCTTTAAAGCATTTTTTAAGTTCTTTGAAGGAGGGGTGCGGGGAGGGAGCTTTCTTTCAAGAAAGTTCCCTCCCCGCAAAAAAAAATACGGAACTCGAAAGAGTCCCGTAGACCTTAAAAACTCCGGGCCTTTGCACTTATGTGTGCTGGCCAGGAGTTTTATGATGGCTTTACTCCGTATCAGCGGGTACGGATCAGGACATCACGCCTTTTAAAAAAAATGGAATTTGGATTCAGTGCCGGCAAGGAGACGCCGGATGTTCTTTGCATGCCGTGCGATCATGAACAGTACGCAGGCAGTGAACAAGACCGCTGGGAGGGGAGCCTGCCCGGGCAGGAGCCACAGTATGGCAGCTCCCGCCGCCATGCCGCACATGGTAGCGAGGGACATGTAACAGACTGTGAATAACAGGATCAGCATGACCGCTGTGCCGACCAGTCCGGCCCGCCAGTCCATGAACCAGACAGCCGTCAGGCAGACCAGAAAGCCCTTGCCGCCCTTGAATCCGTACCATATGGGGAAGGCGTGCCCCAGCATGGCAAAGACAGCAGACAGAGCCACACCCAACTGCCGCTGACCCAGAAAGTGGCCAAACAGGTAGCCGAACAGGCAGAACAGGACAACCCCTTTCCCAATGTCCAGGAAAAAGACCCACCAGGCATTCTTCAAACCGAAGGATCGCTTGAAGTTGGTGAAGCCGGGGTTCCCGCTGCCGCAGGTGCGTATATCGGTGTGGTAAATGGCCCGTGACAGTATGATGGCGGGATTCAATCCCGAAACCAGATAGCTGGCAAGAGCCGCCGAGAGACAGAGAAGCATGTACAGAGCGGTGGCGCTCATAGGCACTCCTTTCTAAAGAGAGAGTGATGCAGCTGTCAATGGCCGTTCACTCCAGGACCAGCATGTAGCTGTATATTTTCTGACCGCCGTCGATCATGTAGACCTCGGTAAGGGGATGTTTTCGGACGATATCGTCATGCAGTGCGAGAGCTTCCGCCTGGTCGGCTTCCTCGCCGCATATGAGAAGGCAGATTTCCCGGTTGTCAAAATCCAGGGCCTCTATCAAGCCTCGGGCGGCTTCGGAACGGGTCTTGCCTGCTGACAGGATGTCTTTACCTACAAAGCCGATGAAGTCACCGGGATGGAGGGCGGTTCCACCCGCATCAGCATCCCGTACACAGGAAGACACGCAGGCTGTGACCACATTTTTCATAGCCTCACTAAGGGAAGCCATGATGGTGTCGGTGTCTCCGGAAGAGGTGTCAAACATGGACAGAGCAGCATAGCCCTCTCCGACGGTGTGACTGTCCAGCACCCGAATGTCTGAATCCTCGTACAGCCCCGCCGCCTGCCGGGCGGTCAGGATGATGTTGCTGTTGTTGGGCAGGACAAATACCGTGTCAGCGTGCACAGTCCGGAAGGCCTCCAGGAATGTCTCTGCCGGGGGATTCATGCTTTGTCCCCCATCTACCACATAGTCAGCCCCCAGATCGGAGAAAGCCTGCCGGATGCCGGCACCGGAGGCGACAGCCACCACGGCGTATGGCTCGCGGGGTGTCAAGGCAGCGGGCGCATGCTCGTTTTTATCCACCACGTTGTTGTGTTGGAGCGACATGTTTTCGATTTTGACGGTCAGGAATTCACCGAACTGCTGGCAGAAAGCCAGCACTTTGTCCGGAGTCATGGTGTGGACATGGAGCTTGACAATGCTTCCGGTGCGGAAAGCCACCACGGAATTGCCGATGTCCGCCAGGAAGTCTGTGATGACCTTGACATCAAAGGTATCGGGGTCGCATTTTACTCGTTGGAGCCGGATGAGCAGTTCGGTGCAATACCCGTATTCCAGTACGCTGTCCACGCCGAAAGCATCCAGATCAAGCTGGTTGTGGGCTGTACCGGGGTTGGCGGGAGCCGATTCCGGGGTATCCTCTCCCCGCAGGATGGCGGCCATGCCCTCGGTGATGCGGATCAGGCCGGCGCCGCCGGAATCCACTACCCCCGCATCCTTCAGAACAGGAAGCAATTCAGGTGTCCGTTCCAGGGAGCGGTGTGCTTCCTCAATGAACAGATCCAGAAAATCCAACGGTGTGGCGGCATGCTTGCGCCGGGCGGCCTCAGTGGCCTCCCGGATAACCGTGAGAATGGTACCTTCGCATGGGGTGATCACTGCGGCATACGCATGCCGCACCCCTTCCTCAAAGGCGGCACCCAGTGCCTGGGCATCGGCGCTATCCAGCGCTTTCAGTCCCTTGGCTATCCCATCGAAGAACTGAGACAGGATCACACCGGAATTACCCCGCGCACCCAACAGCATCCCTCCGGCCATACGGTGGGCTGATTCACTGACCGAGCCGCAGCTCTCGTCAGCGGCCTCTGCGCCGCTCTCCAGTGTCAGAAGCATATTGTCTCCTGTGTCCCCGTCCGGGATGGGGAAGACATTCAGGTCATTGATCTCCTGCTTATGTGTACGCAGGGAGGCGGCTCCGGCCTGCACCATGCGGACAAGCAGGGGACCATCCACAGCATAGGCGACGGACATAGTCCCGATGCTGGCGACTGTGTCCATGGCCGCAGACGCAGTCATATTGGAAGCAACAGTGTTCATGTAGTATGTATCCTTTCTGAGTAACTGTCCATCAGGCGCGGAAGGTGACTTCTTTGCCTATGGCCCACACACCGATGGCCTCCGGGCCGATGGAGGCGCCAACAATGGGATTGATATATGTGACAACCACATCCTTGCAGGGGATTTCCTGCTTGATCATGGAGACCACCGCATCCACCTCTGCCTGTGGGCAGTCGGCGTGTGACACATAGACAGTCTGTTCCTCGGGATTTTCTATGGTTTCCTT
Source organism: uncultured Clostridium sp. (assembly GCA_964591305.1). Lineage (GTDB taxonomy): Bacteria > Bacillota > Clostridia > Oscillospirales > CAG-272 > CAMEON01. The sequence continues at coordinate 2,530 of CAZQAI010000057.1, read as the reverse complement.
GATCAAAGAGACCAGCTCTTTGAGGGAGGCCTGGCGGCCCTTGACCTTTTTAATGGGGGTCTGGGTACCGTCCACATCGGCGATCAGGATGGGTTTGACACCCATAAGGTTGCCGAAGAAAGCCGCAGAAGCCTTGACCCGTCCGCATTTACGCAGGGCGTCCAGAGAGTGGACGGTGACAAATTCATTGACATGCTTACGCATGGGCATGAGCTTATCGGTTATATCCTGGGCACTCAGGCCCTCCATGGCCCACTTGGCGGCCTCAATGGCCATCAGTCCCTCCCCCACGCAGCAGTTCATGGAGTCGATGCAGGAGATGGTGGCATCCGGATATGTTTCCTTGAGTTCCCGGGCCACGACCTGAGCGGTGTTGACCGACCCGGACTGCTTGAGAGCGCAGGCGATGTACACAATGTCATATCCGGCTTTCAAATACCCGGTGAATACGGTTGTGAACTCCTCCACCGGTACCTGGGTGGTCAGGATGCGGTTCCCAGCCCGCATGATGTCATAGTAGGCATGCACCTCCTCGGGGGTGCTGTCCAGAACGGCGGGTGTAGACACGCCGTTGTATACCGTGCACATTTTGACATAATCAATGTCGTACTTCTCTCTGAGCTCCCGGTTGAGATCCCCGCAGGTGTCGATGATGACCTTGACCTTTCTCATGATGAAATCCTCCTTTACATATTATGGAAGCCCTTGCTCAGGCTCCGCCGATTTACTGTGTATAGTATACCACCCAAATCTAAACTGAAAAGAAACCGGCAGACAAAAAATCTGCCGGAACGACTTTATATGGTACTTTTTGAGCGAAGCCGCAGGATCAGGTGCACCGCCCGGGGAGCGTAACAGTGAAAGTGGTTTCCCCGCCTTGGCAGTTTACGCTGACTGTACCCCGATGCAGGCTGACCACCTGACGGACAATGGCCAAACCGATTCCGTTGCCTTGCGTTGCATGGGATATATCACTCTGATAGAATTTGCGGAATATCGTCTCCCGCTCCTCGGGAGGAATAGCTGGTCCCCGATTGGCGACGGATACCGTGACAGCGGAACCGTCTTCGGAGGGATGTATGATGACCCGTACATGCCCCCCCTCGGGGGAAAACTTGATGGCGTTGTCCAACAGATTGATCCATACCTGTTTGAGCAGCTCTTCATTGGCATATATCAGTTCCTCTGCAAAATCCAGGGTAAGCTCAATTTGCTTTTTCTCAAGTTTCCCGTCCAGGATCAGTACGCAGGTGCGAATTTGCTCCGATAGATTGAAGCGGGACAGATCGGTCAGGATGGCATGGCTTTCCACCTTGTTCAGATTGAGTACATTGGTGGCCATGTTGGACAGGCGGAGGGACTCCTCGCTGATGATGTCCAGGTACTCTCTCTGCTGCTGTGGGCTGAGGTTTCCCTGCTTCAAAAGCTCCGCAAAGCCGGAAATAGAGGCGATGGGGGCCTTGAACTCGTGGGAAAAGTTGTTGATGAAATCAGAGCGGAGTACCTCCGTCCGTTCCAGCTCGGCGGCCATGGTGTTGAAGCTGTCCGTCAGCTCTACCACGGTCGGGTGGGTGCCAAAGGGCTTCCCGAAATGGATGCGGGCCTTGAAATCCCCTGATGCCAGTCGGTTCATGGCGTTGATGATCCTGTTGACAGGCTTCAGAGGGATCCGGCTGAGCAGAAAAGTCAATCCGATGCCCACGGTGAGACAGGCAGAAGCAGCCAGGAGCACCAGCATGAAGTTGTCCGAATAGGCTTCCTCCTGGCTGTTGATGACCCCGGTTTTAATGAGTATAAAGATCAAGGCCACGGCTACCAGGAGGGTCGCTAAGAAAATAATGACCACTATGCCGGTAAAAAGCAGGGTCAGAGCCCACCTGTGGGGCTTTTCCGGGTGAAGGTTCAATTTTGGCAGAGAAAAGGTAGACGGTTTGTCTTTGCTCATGGCATACCTCACAGAAAATACCTCATGTCTGCATCCATACACAGACCATGACGGTTACGATGGCATATACAAAGGCCCATTCATGATGACATAACACGTACTGAATTCAACATGGGCATTTGACGCTGCAAGCATGCAGACGCGCTCCTGGAACTGTCGGTCCACGCGTCCAGCATATCCTTTGTCAGAATCACAGGCATCCGGTGATGAATGGATGAAACGGATTCATTGGCGTCGATGGTCAGGATCACAAAGTGGATTCCTTCGGATGTTTGACGGCAGATGCCGGCTCGAATTTTTCACGAATCAATCTCACTCCCTGATCGTTTTCCATGATTTTTCTCGACATGTTAAATCCTCCTCGAATATATATATTGATCGCAAAAGGATCAAAATATTTCAATTCATTTCTTCTTATTTTTGCTTCTGACGGTGGGAAGCCGTGAAATCTTGAAAACGCTTTGGAAAAGCTTTCGGGTGTATCGTATTGATAACGCAACGCGATATCAATGATCCTATCATTCGTGAGGATTATTACTCCGGCATCAAAATATTGAGCAAGTCAGTCCTTGTACCCCTTCACCT
>CAZQAI010000056.1:0-8781 GCA_964591305.1 uncultured Clostridium sp. | reverse complement strand
GAAAGGAGTACGGCATGAAGAACGCAGAATACATCGGGAACGGTGGCTTCCTGCAGTGGAATCCTTCATCAGACCATTACGGACAAAAGACTCGCACAAGCGGGATATTTCGATATCCTCGCCAAGTACGAGTCCTTGCATGTTTGATTGAACCGCCGTGTGCCGAACGGCACGCACGGTGGTGTGAGAGGTCGGTCACTCAATTAATGGGTGACCTCCTACTCGATTAGGAGATCCGGCAAAAGCAGGGACGCCATGCGCCGGGGGAGGATACATACAGATGGCTGTGTATCGTCCCCTGGCGTTTCTCGCATGGGCATGGCTATATCTGACGTTTGATGTAACGAAGCCGTAACCGGGCAGCGAGAGGAATGTACCTCTTGAGATCACGGCGCAGCCGGATGTACAGGGTGGCTACCAGCTTCATGTCATCCACCGTCATCCCATGGCCGAATTCTTCGGCAGCTATAGCCTCCAATACGCGGCGCAGATCAGGCAGGGGGATGCTGTCCTCAACCTGTTGGCCGGAAGCGGCCTTTCCTGCGGCGGGTGAAGTCAACTCATCTGTCAACCGTTGGGCATACGCTTCCCGGAATTCACCTGTCTGGGGAGCAAGACCGTACAGGGAGAGCAGGTTGTTCACCGCATCCGACAGTTCCAGCGCCATCTCCCGGCGGTCTTCTTCGCTGGTGTTGGTCCCAAAGTGATCGTCCAGCACTTGCGATGCCAGATTCTGCCGATGATTTTCTGCCTCCCGGGCCTTGCCGATGAACATAGAGAGCGCCACAGCCATTGCTCCGATGCCAACCAGAATCAGGAGGGTCAGTCCGGTGGTGCGGAGCACCGCTGCCTGATCAGCATCATCGGTTTCGTTTTCCGTATCCGTGTCGGCTTCTGTCTCCTGTACATCGCCTATGGTGGTGGAGCTTTCGGCTTGAGTCTCTGTTTCGGGAGTATCGGGGATGATGGGATCTACGTGGATGGTCCCGCCGGTGCCTGTCGCACCGTACATGGTCGTATAATATTGAGGAGTAGTTTCATACTGAATCCAACCGACACCGTCAAAGTAGACCTCCACCCAGGCGTGGGCCTCATAATCGTGAATGTATCCGCCATATACGAAGTCGTTGGATACCTTATTCAGACCGGTTCCGATGTAGCCCTCTACATACCGGGCAGGAATACCGTATTCCCGGAGAATCAAAGCAACCGCCGAGGCAAACTGCACGCAGTAACCCTCATGGGTGTTGAGTAAGAAGTTGTCCACACCATCCAGTGACGGATCCACCGACGACAGGTCGGGCGTAATGGTGTAGGTACAGCCCAGCTCGGTAATCAGGTAATCGATCACATTCATGACCAGCAGGTCACGCTGAGCAAAGGCATCATCGGATACAAGATTCCGCACGGAGGCCAGGGACAGGTCAACCGGCACGTTGACGATCTCCTGAGTGGTGTAGGTATAGGAATCGTCTTCCTCGGTTTCGGGATCGTCCTCTACTACATGCTCCACATCGACGGTTTTCTCAGTGTGTGCCTGATCCAGGATGTTTTTGGCCAGCTCGGCTATAGTCGCACTCCCACCGGGAGCGGTGTAGGTTTTGTACACGAAGTCACTGTACGAGAGGTCAAGCGTCAGGGCATCCATCAGCTCGACTCGCAGAGCATCCGTCATGCCGTGTTCATACTCATACAGAAGATTGTACCCGTTTTCGGTGTTACAGCCATTCAATGACACATCGTATACACGGGAGCCGCTGGTATAGATCGTCATGGAGCCTGAGGGAAGGGTGACAGTGTAGTCTGAACCTTGCTTTCTGACCGAGTCGGTTGCGTGGTAAAAGCGCCAGACGGTCTCCTCTTTCCCTACCCGGTAGGTATAGGTGAATATCGTGGTGCCATCCTGTGTGTCCATGGTGACAAGAGTCAGATTGCTTGCGGATGCACTGTCCGCATCCCGATCTCCGGCGGGCAGGCGTTCATAAATGAGAAGAGCTTCCTTTTGCAGGGCGTAGGATGCGGCCAGGCTGCTCATATTGACGGCCCATTTCTCATTGGTCTTGATGGGCGCATAGGCCAGGGTGGCATATGATACGCCGCTGTCCTTGAATTTACGTCCCGTACGGATGCCGTCAAAGTAATTGACATAGGTCAGGCGGGAGGGATCGGTGGTTTCATAATCGAAAACACCCATCTGATATCCATATGTGGCGGGAAAATAGCACAGAGAAGAGGGGCTGTTGACCCGGCGGGCATGCACCAGTACATTGATGAACCCATACTCCAGATTTGATTTATATTTAGTCAGCAGATTGTCGTTGTAGGCCGCATCGTCCACCAGGGAGGGCTTCATGTAATGAAAAAAATTGTACCTGATCTGCTCGGCAGGCGCATCGTCCACGCCGAACAGGGAACGGTAGCTGTCAAAGGTGTCCTCGTCAGCGGCCATCCAGGCTCCTTCCTTATAATTATAGTCCGTACCGACCCAGCCGCTCAGGTAGTAGTTGGTCTTGTACCGGGCCGTCAGGTAGAAAATCTGCCTGCCGGTGAAATTCAGCTGTGTCAGTTCGGTAGAGTGGGGCTGGAAATTATCGCTGTCCGCCTGGTATTCCAGCTCATCCAGGGCCTTGTCGTCGCCGCGAAGGACTGCCGTCACATAGCTCCGAGCAAAAGCCATTTTTTCGTCAATGGCCTCAATGGTGGAAAAATTACCTTTTATGAACAGGGCCGGCAGGGCTATGGTCAATAAACAGACCAGGAGGGCGGCAGCCGACATAAAGCCGCCCATGGCGCACCGGGCCTGCTCACTGACCCGATCGTATTGCTTCACAGCCCGCACCTGCTTCTTCAGGGCCTTACGGTCTGATCTGCGCTGAGCGGCCTCACCGGGGGTTTCCCCCTTGTGCCTACGCTTTGATCTTTTTCCTGCGGCGAAGTAGTCGTTCAACTCCTCCTCAACCGTGAGTGGCTCCCGCTTTTTTCTGCTTTTCCGAGCAGCCTTCCCGGCTGAATCCTGACGGTATCCCTCGGGCATGATCGGGCGGTCACTGTCCTCAAAAAGCTTGAGCTCCGTGTCAAAGTTTTGGGAATCCTTTGTTCGGTAGAGACGGTCATAAGCCGACATGACCAGCACGGCGGCGAAGGAGGACACAACCAGGACGATACCCAGATTGGTCTGGATGCGGTTGCTGTACAGGTTAAAAGTCAGGATGACCACCAAATGAACGGTGCTCATGATGGCAGGGGGGATCACCCGTACCTTGCGAACCAAGCAGAAGGTGAAAACGGCGGCGAACAGAACAATCAGCACGCCGACACCGATTTTCAGCAGCTCCTCTTGAGCGGTGGGAGTGGACAGTCCGACCTGGAAGCGGACATAAGACAGGTACCCTGCCCGGTAGAGGCGTTGCAGGAATCCGTTATACACGGCCAACACGCCCCAGAAAAGATCAGTGGCCAGGCGGGGGACGGTCGTCAGCTTCCAGACTGCCAACCCCAGTGCGATGACAGAGGCTACGACGGCTTCCACCCGTCCGTGACAGAAGAGGGCAAACAGGGTTACCATCAAGGCAGACATCGCCATGATGTAGGTGTTCGGTACAGTAAGCTCCAGGGCACTGGATACAAAGGTGGCCAATCCGACAGTGGCTGTCCAGATCACGATGGTACGGCAGATGTAGCCCAACAGTCGGAAAGCGGGATGCCGTCCGGCCTTGTCGGGCGGGCAGATCACGGGACGCTTGTGGATGGGCAGGATCTCCTTTTCGGCTTGCTTTTTGTCTCGGCGACGTTTTGCACAGGATTTTTTTCCTTCTGCTCGGGCAGAGGACGGAGCAGAGGCGGATGCATCCTGCAGTATGTGCTTGCTTTTCTTACTCATGCTCTGTTTCTCCTTTCTCGGACCGGGAGTCCTGAATCCCCATCATGTTCAGCGTCAGGCCGGAGGCCTCCAGCTGTTCCCGACAACCTTCAAGGTACATGGCGCGTTCCTTGGGATGCAGGAACCGTTCCTCCGGATTGTAGAGCAGTACCTCGGCCGAGCCGAAATTGGCGGCATCCGACACGCCCGGCAGACCGGACAGGCCGGTGAGCATGTCGTTGTCCATAACCGACACGGCAAAGAGCTGTTTGGCATTCTCAGTGTCTCCCACCATGGCCACAAGCTGGGTGACAGAGTACGCAGGAGGGCACAGGGGGGCGGTGCCGAACAGGTGGTAGATTCGTTCAAACTCGTCAGCTCCCCGCAGAGAGAAGGCAAAGACACCGGTATCCGCCCGGCGGTCAAACCACAACAGCAACACCTCATGGCCTTGATTCAATTCAGTAAGCACACGGGCGATGGTCAACTCCACCACACCGTCTGCCAGATACTCGTTCATGTCGTCATAGTAGGTAGGGGAGGCCAATTCCTGCACATTGACAGGAGCCGATGGCGGATCAGAGGCAGCGGAAGCATTCGATCCTGTGTCGGCCGGTGTATCAATGGGCATTTCATGGGATTTCTCTTGCATGGAGGAAAGCAGCCGGACGGCCTCTGCCCGATCGGACAGACGCTTTTCCAGATCCTCATCGGAGATGGCGTGGGTGTCCTCGCTTTCAATCCGCCGGCGCTCGCTGCTTCGGAGCAACTGCTTATCCTGCTCCGCTTTGCGCATGGCCACCATCTCCTTGCGGGATCGCCTGGCCTTCTTCCCACGCTGCTCATTCGGTTCACCGGTGGGGGACGCCTTGGGTGGCTCGTCGGGAAAGTGAGCAGCCAGATCACAGAAAATGATGGTCTGATTGGAGGTGCCGGTGTTATAATCCTTGACAATGAAGGACTCCGATTTAGACGACAGCTTCCAGTGGATGCTCTTGAGCGGATCCCCGGCCCGGTAGTCCCGTATGTCACTGACCTCCAGTTTATCTACCACCAGCGGGGAACGGACGGTGCGGGCAGTGGAATCAGACACCGACAGAGCCAGCGAGTCTCCCAAGGACAGGCGGTGGGGGAGCACATATACAGTAGTCATGGCCTCAATGGGCACCTGCACCCGGAAGAGGCGGAAGAAGTCGTAGACATAGAAGCACCGCACGCCGATATCGTAGGTACCACGGAAGCGGAAACGCACGGTATTTTTCATTTGATAATTGGACAGAGGGGCCATAGCCAGACGAACCGTCCGCTCGGTACAGCGCACGCTGTTGGACTGAGGAATGCTGATCTGTGCCTCAATGAAGGGGAAGGCCAGAATGGAGCGGTTGCTGACAGTGAACTCATAGGTGTAGGGGGTATTCTTCTCGGTGGTAGCCGATTCGGACAGCATGCGGACCGTCAGCGCATGGCGGGCGATGCATGCATACACTAGCAGAACACCCGGAAGAAGCAGCATGAACCAAAAGAAGATATGGGACACCTTGGACAGGAGGGCCTGGGTGAAAATAAGGGATACCCCGAGCAGGATCAGATAGGAGGTGAAGCGGCGGGTACAGATGACCGTCCGTTCGTCCCGGCTTGTAGGCGAGTCCTTCTTTTTCCGCACCGTTCGCAAGAGTCTGTGCAGCGACCGGACGACCCAGACAAAAGGAGTCTTGAGCAGGACAGGCAGAGAGAGCTCCCCAGCCTCCTCTTCCCGGCGGAAGACATCCAGGTACAGGTACACCATTCCGCCCAGCAGAAGGATGGCGGTGACAGTCAGCAGAATGGGGGCGGCGGCTCCCACTGCGTAGGGAACTGTCAAGGCAGCTTGCTGACCTGTTTCCGCCGTATCTTCGAGGGGAAGGGCCCAGGTTTTTGCGGCGGCCTGTGTCACAAGATGCCGGACGACCAAGTCAAGACTCAGGGTCAGGACGGCGCCTCCGGCTGTGACGTCTGCCGGCAGGAGCAGTCTGTGGGCGGTGTCCCGCCCCATGTGCCGGAGGTTGGCAAACAGCAGGATCAGGCACAGGGCCAGCCCGCACAGCACCGCCAGCCAGCCGGCACCCTCTCCGTAGAGAGCGAAGCGCAGACCGACCGACAGCTCGGAGAAGGCCGGCATGTCCAGAAGGGCGGTCACATCGGCGGGATGTGCACCCAAAAGAAATCCGATCAGGGTGTAGCCGGAGGCCTGATAGACCGTTACAGTCTCCCCGGCCCGTCCTGTTTCAGTCAGAGTAAAGCGCAGGGTGGGGAGGGCGGCCAGCACGATCACGGCCAGGGTGCACAGAACAAGCAGAGCACACAGGAGGGACCTTGCCCGCTTTTTGATCCACAGCCGACTGCGGGAGGACTGTTTCTTTCCCTTACGAACAAAGGAGTGGCCACAGCCGGGGCATGTCTTGCTGCCGAGGGGAAGCACCTTCTGGCAACCGGGACAGCGAATCCCCAGGGTGGTTCCGCAGCTCATGCAGTAGGTCTTGTCCGCCGGCACATACTTGCCGCAGTTGGGACATTGCTTCATAGGTTCCATGAGCGTCTCCTGCCTTATGCTTCGGTTGCGTTACGCTTGCCTTTGTATGGCACCTCAGTGGAGCGCAGAATGTCGCCCAGCACCTCCTGCGCCGTCTGGTGGGTCAGTTTGGCCTCCTGACGGAGCATCAAACGGTGGGCAATGGCCGGGCGCAAAAGGGCAGCGATATCATCAGGCAGTACATAATCCCGTCCGTGCAGAAAAGCGTAGGCTTGTGCCAGGTGAACCAGGGCGACCGAGGCACGGGGGGACGCACCCAAGGCCAGCGAAGGGTGACGGCGGGTCGCGGTAATCAAGGTGACGATGTAGGTGTACAGACTGTCATCTATGTGAATATCCGCCATGAGACGGCGTACCTGACGCAGTTCCTCCAGCGTCAATACGCCGGACACTTTATCCAAGGGATTTTCTGCTTTCCGGGATTTGATGATGGTGATTTCTTCTGTCGGAGAGGGGTAGCCCATACTGATCTTGAGGGCAAAGCGGTCAAGCTGAGCTTCGGGCAGGGGATAGGTACCCACATATCCGGCGGGATTCTGGGTAGCGATGACCATGAAGGGGTCGGGTACAGGTAGGGTGTTGCCGTCCACCGTCACCTTACCCTCCTCCATAGCCTCCAGAAGGGCCGACTGGGTCTTGGGGGAAGCCCGGTTGATCTCGTCAGCCAGAAGCAGGTTGCACATGACCAGCCCCTCCCGGAATTCGAAGGTCTCTTTCTGGCGGTTATATACATGGAAGCCTGTGATGTCCGAGGCCATGACATCGGGGGTAAACTGTGCCCGCTTGAAGTCCAGTCCCGTGACTTTGGCTAAGGTGGAGGCCAGCGTGGTCTTGCCCGTACCGGGGACATCCTCGATCAGCACATGGGAGCCTGCCAGCATGGCAGTAAACAGGAGAATGATCTCGGTACGTTTGCCTACCACGACCTTTTCCACTTCATCGGCGGCGATCTGCATTTTTTTGTAAGCGTCGCTCATGGCGGGGGACATGCGGACCTGCCCGTCCTGCTTTTCCCCTAGGACAACGGTTTGTGTGGTATCCTTGGTTTCCATACTCATGGCTCGGTGTTCCTTTCTGTATGACCCACTCGGGGTGGAATTTCATTGGCTTCCATTATACCACATGGGAACAAATTTGACAAGCCTTGCGGAGGCATTATTTTATATTTCGTCATTTTTGACATAAGGTTGCCGCATAAAAAGCCGATGCATGCGGCCGACAGTGTTTCCTTTTGTTTGTGTTTCACAAAATTTTCAAAACAACTGACATGTCAGTTGACATGTCAGAAAAAGCATGTTATAATATGTGTGTTTCCAATTGCTTTTTGGAAAATTCAACCGAAATGGGAGGTTATCTTAAGATGAGCAGATTACGTATTCCCGCTGCTTTGCTGGCAATGCTGATGCTGGTGGGAAGCCTGGCTTCCTGCGCCGATTTAACGGATCAGCCGGAAGAGACCAATGATGTGATGAGCACTGAAACAGAAGCGGAGACCGACCTGACAGACTGGTTGCCGGATGATCTGATGTACAACAACGATGAGGTGACCATCCTCAGCCGCTACCTGGAGGGCTGGACCTCTGGGGAGATCAGCGTGGAGAAGACCAACGGGGAGGCTGTCAATGATGCCGTGTACGAGCGGAACAAGGTGGTAGAGGCGCGTCTTGGCGTCAAGATTGTCAGTATCGAAGACAATGATGCCAATCAGAATGTTGTCATCACCAAGTTGAAGAATATGGTAGCTACCGGGGGCAACGATTATGACATTTTGGCCGCTGCTTGCTATCTCGTGATGAGTGAAAGCCTAGAAGGGACCTTCGCCAATCTGCGTCAGTCCGAGTATTTGGATTTTGACAAGATCTGGTGGGCTCAGGGCCTCAATGAGGCAGTGGAGTACAATGGCCTGCAGTTTGGTGTGAGTGGGGCGGCGCTCCTGTCCATGTACCGCTTTGCTTTTGCTACCGTGTTTAATAAGCGCCTGTTTGATGATGTGGGCGTAGACTACCTTTATGACTGCGTACGGGAAGAAAAATGGACTCTGGATTATCAGGCCAGCATTGTTGCCACGTTTCATCGGGACAACGGGAATGGCCTGCAGGATACGGAAGGCGATGTCTACGGCTTTGTTACCGGTGACTACATCAGCGTAGACCCTTACTGGAGCTCCTGTCAGATTCCTATTCTGACCAAAGATGCGGACACGGGCGAATATACTTTGGACTCGTTTGACTCCGGGCGTCTGCATGAGACCTGCGAAAAGCTGATGTATCTGTATTTTAACACGGATGGAGCTACCTATGTCTGCCCTCATTGGGGGCTGGACGAAGAGCAGGGTGACATACGGGATATGTTT
>CAZQAI010000055.1:0-8830 GCA_964591305.1 uncultured Clostridium sp. | reverse complement strand
GGTAGGCGGGATAACCTTCCTCGCCGGGCATTTCCTCCAGACGGCCGGACATCTCACGGAGTGCCTCGGCCCAACGGGAGGTGGAGTCGGCGATGACAGCCACCGAATAGCCCATATCCCGATAGTATTCCGCAATGGTGATGCCGGTATAGATGGAAGCCTCCCGGGCAGCCACCGGCATATCGGAGGTATTGGCAATGAGCACCGTCCGCTCCATCAGAGACTTACCGGTACGGGGGTCGGTCAGCTCGGGGAATTCCCGGAGCACATCCGTCATCTCATTGCCGCGCTCGCCGCATCCGATGTACACCACCAGATCCACATCACTCCACTTGGCCAGCTGGTGCTGAACCACTGTTTTTCCGGAGCCGAAGGGGCCGGGTACGCAGGCGGTGCCGCCCTTGGCAATGGGGAACAGCGCATCGATCACTCTCTGGCCGGTAATCATGGGCTCTACCGGCGGCAGTTTTTCCGCATAAGGACGGGAGACACGGACAGGCCACTTCTGTATCAGCGTGATCTCCTCGATGGTGCCATCCTCCAATTTGAGCTTGCCGATGCGGTCCGTTACCTTAAAATCCCCGGTGTACAGCTCCATGACCGTACCCCGCTTGCCGGGAGGACACATGATCTTGTGCAGGATGACATCGGTCTCCTGCACCGTACCGTACACGTCCCCGGGGCCAACCTGATCTCCATAGCCCAAGGCGGCCTCGAAATGCCAGGTCTGTTCCCTGTCCAGAGCCGGCTCATCAATGCCTTTCTGGATGTTGGAGCCGTACTTCTCGCACATGGCCGCCAGAGGGCGCTGAATGCCGTCATAGATGCTCCGGATCAGACCGGGCCCCAATTCCACGGACAGCGGCGCCCCGGTCGATACCACCCGGTCGCCCCGTCCGAGACCGGCGGTCTCCTCGTAGACCTCAATAGACGCCCTGTCGCCATGCATCTCTATAATCTCGCCGATGAGCCTGTTCTCGCCCACCCGCACCACATCAAACATATTGGCATTCCGCATCCCTTCGGCAATGACCAGAGGGCCGGACACCTTGAGAATTTTGCCTTCTACCATCTCGTGTGACCACACCTTTCCGACCGGGGGTACATCCCCGGGAACTTTCCATATACTCTGTCTGCAGACTACTGCATTACTGACCGTCCTTGAACAGGATATCGGCTCCCACTGCCCGCTCGACAGCGTTCTTGATGGCAGCCATGCCGTACCCCGTGGAGCCGTTCCGTCCGGGAATGACAATGACGGCCGGCAGGGGCTGATCCTTATAGGCGGCGATCTCCCCGGCCAAGGCCTGTGCATAGTTTTCTACAATAAATATGATGGCATACTCGCCGCTCTCTGCCAAACGGTGCAGGATGCGCCCTGCGGTTTCGGCGTCTGCCGCCTCATGTACCGCAAATCCAATGGCCATGTATCCCATCACGCTGTCGCGCTCGCCGATGATACCGATCTTATACATAGCTGACCCTCACTCTCTCGCGGATCTCCTGCGTGGAAAGTCCGGCTTCCCTGCCTGCCAGCACCAGGCGGATGTTCTTGACAGCGGTCTCCCACCCCACAAGATATCCGGCCAGAACCGGCGCTCCGAAGGAAACCCGCGCTCCGTCACGGACAATGGCCATATATGCGTCATCCGCACACTTCTCCACCGCCCCTAGGGAACGCATATCCACGCCTTGCACCGCCTTGGCCAAGGCGGCATACGGCGTGCTCACAAGGGATTCCCACAGCGCATCCTCCCCCCGGTCATATGCCTCAGTAAAAAAGGAATCCGGCAGTTCTCCGCCAGGCAGGAGGGTATCGCGTAAGAACATCCGGCCTACGTCCCCGCGCCTCATGCGCAGGATGCGTACACAGATCATGATGTTGATCAGATCGACCTTGGCCTGAAGCCAGCCTATCAGGACAGGTTCCCCCGTCTGTTGGGCAGCCGCCGTCATGTCGGCATAGCAGGCCCTGTCAAGCAGTGCGTCGATCTGTTGCGGGTCGTTGGTCTTGGCAAAGGCTTCCTCTGCCGCCGACACAGCGGATGCCATGGCCGGAGGGAAGGCATCGTACCTTCTCTGGCTGACAGCGGCCATCACCCCATCCGGCGGCACCCGGCCGAAATCAAACAGCATATCCCTCAGCTCATCCTTGCCAATGCCCCGGATGCGGCATTTGAGAGCCAGCTTGAGGTTGTTGCAGTCATAAGGGTACCTGTACCAGGAGAACACATCCGCCTCGGGGGCAACCGATTCCACCTCCTGATAGGCACCTCGCAAAAGGCCGGAAAGCATCTCCTCCCGGTCACATGTCTCCCCCTCACGGGACGCATCGCCCCTCTCGTCGGCTCCGGTCAGGCCGAACTCCGCCATGCGAGCCATAACCTCCCCCACGCTCCGGGCTTCCATGAGGGCGGCCAGCTTTTCCCGACCGACCATCCGATTCTCCAGGGCACGGATCCGTGATGATCCGTACAGATAATCGGTTTCACTATATTTCTTCATTCTGGGAACCCGCCTTTCTCTGTGGTTTCAGATACGCAAGGTGGCATCCCTCACGCCTGCTTGCCGAACAGGGTAGCGCTGACCTTGGCTTCGGTCTTGCGCCGTACCTCGGCAAACACCATGCTGAGAGAACAGTTGGACTCCACTTCGCCGCACCGCAGAATCAGGCCGCCGGTGATCTCGGCAGTCTCCCCCGCCAGGCGCACCCGGTCAGAATCGGCAAGGCCCACCTTAGCTGCCAGGGAGGCACGCACCTCGGTCAACAGCATGTCTCCGTATGTCTTCTTATCCCGGCTGTTGAGCAGAATGTCGTAGGTTGCCGGGGCAATGTCCTCCCCATACAGGCGCAGACTGTCCCGCTCTGTTTCCAACTGCCGCCGCAGGGCTCCCTTGAGCATTCCGCAAAGCAGCTTGCCGTACTGGTCGGAGGGCAGATTGCGGATTTCCTTCTCCGCCTGGTCATAGACCTCGTCCATGAGCCTGGCGCGGGTTTCCAGTATCACATTCCGCTTGGCCATGACCGCAGAGGATTTGGCCCGGGTAATCAGGGCGGCACACTCCCGCTCGGCCGTCTCACGCAGCCGCTCCCGCTCGGCCTCCACCTTTGCGTCATACTCGGCCTTGACCGCCTCACACTCTTGCTCGGCCCGGGCCATGGTAGCTCGGGCTTCGGCTTCGGCATCGGCGATAATCTTGCCGGTTACTTTTTCAAGTCCAGTCATGGGCATTCCTTTCCCTTCCCCGCCAGAGCATCAGGCCTTGAAGTTGGCAACCATCAAGAGGGTAATCAGCAGGGAGAAGATGGCATACGTCTCCACCAGAGCCGCCGAGGTGATGGCATGGCCCAGCTCGCCGGGACGCTTGGACAGCAGGTTGACACCGGAAGCGGCGACCCGTCCCTGCTTGATGGCCGAGAAAAGGCCGGCCAGCGCAATCGGGAGGGAAGCCATCAGGAAGTAGGCGCCCTGCGCAATGGTCAGATCCTTGAGTCCACCGAACAGGCCGATCTGATTGAGGATCAGAAAGGCGGCCACCATGCCGTACACACCCTGGGTCATAGGCAGAGCCTGCAGAGCCAGAGCCTTACCGAACATGGAAGGATTCTCGGACAGAAGACCGCCGGTCGCTTCACCCACGATTCCCACACCCTTGGCAGAGCCCATACAGGGAAGAGCCACAGCCAGTGCCGCTCCCAAAAGAGCCAGGTTGACACCGGAGAATATGCCCTCCAGCACAGTGGAAACGCCCGACTTCTCGGTCTCCGGGGCGAGTCCTCCCGCTCCCAGGGCAGGCTCCCCTTCGGCGGCGCAAGCGACCACAGTGACAAGGCTTAAGGCGAACAGAACAGCCAGCAGGGCGGCCAGAGTCTTCTTGACGGTTGTGATTTTCATAGCAGGTAACTCCTTTGATATCATGTTATTATATTTCATTACAGTCGGATGTACGGCGGGCCTTACACATCGGCGATCCCGTCGGAGGAAGAGCCGGTGGGGACTTCCTCAAGCGTGGTATACTTCTCGCTGGGCAGGGCGGGCTGGAAGGCCTCGCCGCCATCCACAAAAAATTTATTGAAAAATTCCAGGTACTGAAGCCGGCTGGTATGAACAAAGGCACCCAGCAGGTTAATGGCCATGTTCAGGACATGACCCAGCAGGAACACCAGCACCATGATGATGAATCCGCCAACCGAGGGGCCTCCCATCGTGGCGATCAGGTTGACCACCTGAGCAATGACACCGGCGGCCAGCCCCAAGGCCAGGATCCGGCAATAGGACAGCAGATCGGAGGCGTAGCTCACCACATCATACAGGCTTTTCAGTCCCATTAAAAGGCGCACTGCGATATTCTTATGAGCCCGTCCGGACATGGTGATGAGCATGAGCACGCCCACACCACACAGTACATAGCCCACTGTTGGCACGATGAAAATAAAGCCGATGCCCGCAAACAGCACCCACCAGGAGCCAATGTCAAAGATGGCGGCCACCACATCCCCGCTTTTGCACAGCAGGACAAACTTGACGGCCATACCGGCCAGCAGGTGAATGGCGCCCATGATCAGCGAGATAACCAAGAAGACCATAGGCTCCTCCAGGGGGTTGAGCGACATAGGTGTACCGCCCAGAGTCACCACCAGCCCGTTGAAGAAGGGTACCGCAGCCTTGGCCGCTTCCACGCTGTCATACATACCGAACATGTTGACCATCAGCGAGTAGGGCATGTCCCCGAACCAGCCGCCGAACACCACACCCAGCAAGGTGCAGGCAATGCCGCAATAGCCGAACATGTTGAGCATCCGGGTCATGCCCTCCTTCATATGGAGCAGACGAGGGGCCAGAAAGCCGGCCAGGAGCAGCAACATCCCGTAGCCCACATCGGCAAACATCAGACCGAATATGACAAAGTAGAAGATACTCATGATGAAAGTAGGGTCGTAGGTGCCGTACTTGGGATAGGAGTACATCCCCACCACCCATTCGAAATTGGCGGCGTAGCCATTATTTTTCAAAAGGACAGGCGGCTCGTCCTCCTCAGCGGGATCGGACAGCTCATAAGCACAATCCAATCTGTCCAGGGCTGCACGCACCCTCTCCACCCTCTGCTGAGGTACCCATCCCTCCAGCACGACACATTGGCCGGTGGAAAGCAGCTTCTGTCGCTCCTGCACAGCATACAGGGTGGTGGTCTCCATATCGTAGAGAATCTCTAAATCCTCCACAAAAGCAGACAGTTCCCTCTGTTTCTTTTCGCAAGCCTCAATCGCAGCTTCGGTTTCGGTGCGGTGCTTGTTGGCTTTTTTGTATGCCTCCCTGACCGTGCCGGTCACCCCGGCCGATGCAAAGTCAGCCCGCAGAAAGCCAAGTGGGCTCAGGGCCCGGTTGACCGCTTCCTCATCCTCCTTGAGGAAGACGACAGACACGTACAGCCCGTCCTTGTCCCGGGCCACCTCCTCCACACCGGCATGGCAGTCGTGCAAAGCGTCATCCACGGTGGACAGGAGCATTTTCGACGGCAGCACCCCCAGCCAGATCCGGCAGGTATCGGTGCTGTCCGCATCCAGTGGCGCATTGTACGCCATCCACGGAATCAGCGAGTCCAAGCGGGCACACAGGCGGGCGTGCTCAGCCCGACAGTCCTCCATTTCATGCCACAGGCGCAGGGTCTCCCGGACCGTCTCCCATGCCTTCTCATAGCTACCAGTCAGTCTGAAAGCCCCCTCATAGGAGGAAAGGCCGGGCCGGAACCACGGCTTTTGCTTGTCAGCGTAACGATCCAGCAGCGTGATGGCCTCAGACACATCCCTGACCCGCCGTTCAGACTCCACCCGGGCGATATCGCAGTCCGGGTGTGTCAGGCCTTCACCGTCCTCCCCCTCATCCGGGGAGAGCGTGCGGATCTGGACGCAACGCATCCGCATCAGTCTGCG
Organism: uncultured Clostridium sp.; assembly: GCA_964591305.1. Classification (GTDB taxonomy): domain Bacteria; phylum Bacillota; class Clostridia; order Oscillospirales; family CAG-272; genus CAMEON01. Next base: position 2,898 of record CAZQAI010000055.1, on the reverse strand, counting down.
TACCAGGGCATCTGCATCTCGCTCGGAAGTCAGAACCGTCAGCTTCTTCATCATGCTTACTGACATGTGTCAAACATCTCCCATACCACGATTCGGACGGCCTCTTGCATCCGGTGCCCGGCTTCTTGCTCCAGGGCGGCGGCATCATCCCCGGCCGACATCCGGCTCCGCTGGATCAGTGCGTCCGCCTTCTCGCCGACCTCCTTGAGCTGTGTCTTGAGTTCGGCTGCGGCCTGATCGATCTGCCTCGCCGCCTCTGAGGCACAGGTCTGCTCGTTTTCCTCTATGCGCTTCGCGGCCGCTGCCTCCGCTCTGGCACGAATGTCAGAGGCCTCGGCCTCGGCCTGACGGACACGCAGAATCGCTTCTTTAGACAAGGGTGGCTCCCTCCTTCTGTTTGGTGCAGTCACATCCGCACATCATACGGTTTTGTCGGCATGCGGCTGTTTCCGGGCCGTCAATCGCGGCATTTGAAGCCGCGCCGGCAAAAGCTGCTGCAATTTGCAACTTTTTGTCGAAATCTCGCAATCTACAGACCGTCAAATCCGCATCATAGATGCACTCACAACTACCTCTTATTTCTTTATCCTTTATTCTACCACATTTCCCTTGCTTTTTCAATAGTGAAAAGAACAAACTTTATTGAATTTTTGTAACTTTTATTCCGCCATTTTCATGGCGGCACAGAATGCGGGCGGGCACCCTCCCCATGAAAGCATTTATACATGCCTGCGGCGGCTCCCTTGTATGGGACACAAAGCCGGATACATCCACAGACTGTATGTGCTGTCGACCGTCCCGCCTTCCCTTCGGCGCCACCCCATATACACCTCCCGCTCCAGGCAGAACAGCCTATTCCCGTCTCGCCTTCGGCTCATTTCGGTCAAGGTATCCGGCATTCCGTCAAAGGGCAGTGTGTGTGCGATCAGTCGACAGGACAGCTCCCGGCGCGGGAACCGGTACGCCGCCCCGGGGCCTGCAGCCTCATAAGCTGCCCGGGCTTGGTCGGTCGGCTCGCCCATCCCCCAGTCAACAAAGGCCTCCGCCACCCGACGGCATCCCTCATGAAAGCGGGTCATGTCCTCAGGTAAGGGAGCAGGATCAAGCCGTGACACCTCCCCAGGGTCACAGAGGCAGAGGGGATCGGTCGGCACATCCGCCTCCGGCCAGACAGCTGTGACCGTCAACACCGGAATGCCTCCTACCCGAACCGTCCGACACAGGCGGCGGCTGCGAAGTCTCATGGCGCCGATACATATTGTCTCCCCCGCATCCTTTGGCCGTATACGCTCCTCCATGACATATCACTCCTTTCGCTGATTCACTCCAGTGTATGCGGATATGATAGGAAAGCACCACCACACCATTCTGATGACGCAGCTGCATCGTCAGAATCGTACGGTGGTGTCTTGAATGAAAGTGTTTCAGGCAGAGCCCTGCGCGAATGCAAGCCTTTGTTGTAGAATGAGTATCAGTCCTCGATCGCCGCCTTTTGGGAGAGCACGGCCCTGAGAAGGGCGGGATCAAACTTTGGCTTGCGATCATAGGTGTACAAACCGTTGACCTCCTGCTCCACATCGGTCAGCTGCGTATAGCACAGAGCACCCATACGGGGGTGGAACAGAATGACTTCCGTCAGCCCCTTGAAGCGGGCCAAAAATTTCTGCTCTGACTGAGGCGCCTGACCGTACCCCCAGCCCGCGTCGCCGGCTGGTGCCCAGCGGATTCCTCCGTATTCACTGACAAAGGTAGGTCTTGCTGGCATGCTGTGATCCTTGCCGAGTGCAGCATGCACGTCATAGGTACCGCCTTCAGCCAAAGGAGCCAGCTTGGCGGCCAACGTGGCGGGATCCTGCTCATAATCGTGAATATCCATGATGTCCGTCACACCGGCAACATGGGTCCAGCCGGATGTGTCGATGTACATCCGGGTGCTGTCATACTGACGGGTTACGGTAGCCAGCAGACGAACAAAGCGTTTATTTTCGTTGGCTTGGGTCTCATTGAGCGGGCACCAGCCCACGATGGCGGGATGATTGAAGTCCCGGGCCAGCACCTCGCACCACTCGGGGATAAAGTTCTCATATGCCGTCTGACGGGAAATGTCCAATCCCCAGTTGGCATGCTCTCCCCAGACGATATAGCCCTTGCGGTCGCACAAAGAGAGAAAGGCGGGTTCAAACACCTTTTGGTGCAGGCGGGCACCGTTGAAGCCCACGGCCAGTGAACGGTCAATATCGGCCTCAAGGTCAGCCAGGGTGGGAGCGGTATAGATGCCGTCCGGGTAAAAGCCCTGATCCAGCACCAGGCGCTGAAAGACAGGCTTTCCATTAAGGTAGAAGAATCCCTCCCGGCACTCAATCTTGCGCATACCAAAGTAACTCTGCACCTGATCCTCCCCAAAAGTCAAGGTCAGGTCATACAGCCGGCCCTGCCCCACTTCCCACAGGTACAACTCCTCCAACGGTACCTCCACAGTGGCCTTTCCGCCGTGAACCACGGTCTCGCCATGGCCCTGGAACCGTCCTTCGTAGGAGGCATCGGCGCTCAGTGTCAGCCCTTCGCCACCCTGCAGGGCGGCCTCAATCACCAGCTTGCACCGGTCAATGTCGGGGTAGTACTTGGTATGAGCCATGTAAGCATCCGGCAGATTCTCCAGCCATACTGTCTGCCAGATGCCGGTGGTACGGGTGTACAGACAGCCGTAGGAGTGGTATCGGTTGCTCTGCTTCCCCAAGGGCTGTTCACCTGAACGCAGGTGGTCGGTGGCACGGATGGTCAGCACATTATCCCCCTCGCGGAGTGCATCGGTGATGTCAAAGGAAAAGGACACATACCCGCCGATATGCTCCCCGATGTACTGTCCGTTGACCCATACATCGGTGCGGAAGTCGCAGG
>CAZQAI010000054.1:0-8870 GCA_964591305.1 uncultured Clostridium sp. | reverse complement strand
AGTCTCTGGCTCAATTTCGGGCTCAGTCTCAGGCTCGGTCTCGGGCTCGGTCTCGGGCTCAGTCTCCGGCTCAGTCTCAGGCTCGGTCTCGGGCTCAGTCTCGGGCTCAGTTTCGGGCTCAGTCTCAGGCTCAGTCTCAGGCTCAGTCTCAGGCTCAGTCTCAGGCTCAATTTCGGGCTCAGTCTCAGACTCGGTCTCGGGCTCAGTCTCAGGCTCAGTCTCAGGCTCAGCCTCCGGCTGTGTCTCCTCTGTCGGCGGCATGTCCTCTCTCACCAGATGCCCGGCCTCATCGAAGGTGAACTCACTCTCCTCCGTCAGAAGACCGCCCGAGAATACAGGGTACACCGTATACGTTCTGCCGGTGACTGCACTGAAAGTACTGTTGATGTAATAGTAGTACCCGAATCGGTCTGCCACCAGGCCCCTATGCACAAACTGCCCGTTTTCGCAAAAGACCACTCTGCCATCCGCCATGCGAAGCAAGCCATTGCCCAGATCGCCGGGATCGCCGGCATCCAGCACCTCAGGCAGATCGGTGATCACACCATCGGCGTCCAGGGTGTATTCCGCCGCCGGTAGCATCCCGTTATTATAGTAGGTTCCAATGCCATACAGCGCATCTGTCACACCCGTACGGGTGGAGTTGATGTAGTAATAGAGGCCGGAAGCATCCCTCACCACCCCGGCATGGGTGGGCACGCCGTTCTGCATGTAACGCAGCTCCCCGTCCGGCATGCGGATCAGGCCGTTCATGTATCCTGCCCCATCTCCGCCGCTCAGCACAACAGGCAAATCCACTACCCTTCCGTCCGCGTCAAAGGTATAGCACCCCGCCGGGAGCAGGCCGTTGCTCTTGAAGGCCGACACCTCATATACGGTATTCCTGACAGCCGTGCCGGATCCGTTTATGTAATAGTAATGCCCTTGCCCGTCAGAGACGAGTCCGGCGTGCTGAACCTCCCCGTTGGCGTAGTAGCGGATCTCGCTGTCCGCGTCGGTATACAGCCCGTTTCTGACCGTCCCGGCCGCCACGGCTGCCCCGTCCTGCATGTTCTCGGAGGCATAATTATCAGGATTGACCACATAGTAATGAACACCCAGCGGTTCGGTGCTGTACCTGAGATACCAGCCCGTGCTGGAGCTGGCCACCGTCACAACAGAAGGATCCACATAGGGGCAAACCAAAGCATTGTGCTCAAACAAGCCTGTCCGCCCCCACTTGGAGAGGACTGTCGCATCCCCCACATCGGGGTTGGTAGAGGCGTCCATATCGTCGTACACATCCACGATGACGCCGGAGTGACTGATGTAGGTATCGGAACCCAGCACATTCTTGATCGATGTGCCGTCATCCAAAGGCTTTTCCTGGAAGAACTCCACGCGCTCGTAGTACACGATCAAGGCACCCAATACCGGATATTCAACCTCGATATAACTGCCGTCGTCGATAAACGTCTGCGGATCATCGATCCACACCTCATTGTTGACGCCGTCTCTGTCGTACCAAGCAAAGGAGTGGCAATTATAGCGTAACGTGGGTTCGCCTACCTGCACGGCTCCCTTGGCCTCATATTTAACCTTGATATTTTCAGCGTAAGCGACCTCCGAAGCTGTCATCTCACCCGTGATGGTAAGAGCGGCTACCGCACTGCCCTGCGGCGTGTAAACGGAATATTGCTTGACCAGTCGGTTGCTGGTGTCCGTATAGTCGGCCGCGACAGACAACACATGCACGGTAATCAGCAGGCAGAAAGTCAGCCCCACGATCAACCGCTTTTTCATGCGTACACCTCCTTTTCTCTAGGCGCATCAAAACCCTCAGATCCCAGCCGCAACGGTCATATTTCAACACGCATTTATTATATGATACCATATTGCGTTTAAATTGTCAACCCATTTTGAAAATATTCGACGCTTTGCCTCAAATGCGGGTGCGTATTTTGTCTATTCCGTCAACGACAACCCGCCCAGTGAAGCCTCCATGTCGGTAAAGAAAGCACAGACGCGTCCGCTCTCGGCAGGGATATGCACCGATACATACTGGGAACCGTCAATCCACAGTGTGACGGCGTCCTCTCCCACCTCCAGCCTGAAAATATGGAAATCCGTGGACGTAAAGAAGAAGTTGCCTCGGCTGTACAGCACGGTCTCCTGTCCGTCCCTCACGTCGCACAGACTCAAGGTGCGGGCAGACTCGTTGAAACGCAGCTCCCGATAGGCCTGTCCGTCCTCCCGAATGGCAAAACGGTAGCCAAAGCCGTTCTCGCCCCGGGAACGGTCGTACCGGTCGGCCCGGACAGCGCACTCCAGTGAAAAAGCGGTCAGTTCCCTATTCACATATAGCTGCCGGACGGTCTGATCCGCCTGGGTACGGAGCATCCACCGGCCGTTTTCCTCCCGCGCGGAAAAGGCATCGGTCAGGACAAAGCGGTCAGACACAGTCCTGAGATACCGCGCCCGGCGACGGGCAGCCAAGCCCTCGGCGTCCACCCGGCTGTCCAGGCGGCAGTCGTCAAAGACAGCGAAGCCGTTGGCCGATCGGTCGCCCTGCCCGGAGCGGATGCCCAGGAACAAGTCCACTTCCTCGGTATCGGTCAGGTCAAAGGTCAGGGACACCCGGCGGGGGTACGGGCAGACAAAGGCCTCGGCGGCCAGCACCTCGCCCCGGGCCAGCACATCCATACCGCCCCTCTCCCCGACGCCGGGGATGCGGCAGACAAACAGCTCGGCGCCGCTCTGCCCGGTCCAAAGCTCGCAGGTAAAGGTATGCGTTCCGGCCAGCAGGTGCAGCCCCTGCGCCGCCGCCACCTCCCCGGTGTCAAAGCGGTGGATACAGCCCTTTTCCTTATCGGCATATATGACGGTCTGCACTGCCCCGCTCTCCCGGTTCGGCCACACCGTCCAGTTGGCCATGCCGCCCAGCGAAAAGTCCCCGTTCCGGAATCGCGAGGCGGACTGCACACCGCAGTCGGTCAGCACATTGGTGGCGCAGATGGGCCCCAGGGTGCAGGTTCCCTCATAATGGTTCCGATATATACGGACATTCTTGACCGGCGAGTAATCGTCGGTTTCAGAGTTGTCAAAGGGCACCTTGCCCGCATAGGGGTTGTCCGGCCAGGTTCCCACCGGGTTGACACAGGTCAGGAAGTTGTCGTAAGCCACCACCTCGCTGATCTCCTCCCGTTCCTGTATAGGGTCGGAGGTACCCCAGGGAATAAAGGCCAGCGCCTTGCCGCCGCCGGAGTTGAGGTAGCAGTGGGCCACCGTGATGTCCCGGCAGCTGTTGTCCTCGTCCTTCATATTCGTCCACCACAGAATGCCCCGGGGGTCGAAATAGTGGCAGGACATGACAATGCCGTCGTCGTTGGATTGCAGGAAGCAGCGGTTGACCTTGATATGTTTGGCATCGGCCATTCCATACCCGTCCCCGCTGACGCACTTGACCTGGTGCAGGCGTATGTTGGCGATGTACACCTGCTGGCAGTGATTGTACTCGGTGTGGTAGTTGTTGGAGCGGACAATCTCAAAATCCCGGGTCTCCACATAAGAACAGTTGAACAGCCCCAGAGGGATGCAGTGGATGCGTTCCGGACACCCGGCGGCGTAGCCGGGCATGTCCACGCCCTCCTCTGAACCGGTGTCCAGCATACGCACCGTTCCCTTTCCCGTCACCTTGATGTGGGTCAGGTTGGCGCCCTGGATGAGCGGCAGGTTGGACACATGAAGACTGTGGGTCCAGTTGATGCCGGGGATCACCCCGTCATGTCCCACCGCCGGCTCGTACGGGTAGTCATCCCGCCGCTGCGACTGCCACAGCACCGCTCCCTCACCCAGGCGCAGCTCCACATAGCTGCGTAGCAGCAGGTTGGTGACGATGTAGCGCCGTCCGTACAGTCCCCCATCGCCCGGCAGGCAGACCACGCCGCCTCCCGCCGCATTCACATGATCGATAGCGGCCTGGATGGCCTCGGTATCGTCGTGTACAGCGTCTCCCCGGGCACCGAAATTTGTCACGCTGACGGTATAGTCCGGCAGGTCAAAGGCGTAAGGGTTCCCATCAAAATCCTCATAGTTCTCTATGTAGAATCGGTCGCACAGACACAGGGGGGCCAGGCCTTCCCGCTCGGCAAAGAGCAAAAGCTGGTAAGGCAGCAGGGTGGTCTCCTTCAGGTACAGGGGCAATCCCTCCAGCGTAAAGGACTCCCCGACGGGCAGGGCGGTGCTTCCTATAAAATGCTTGCCCGCCACCGTTTCCCGGCTGGATCCCAGTCCCTGGGCATCGGCCATGATGCCGGCATACACCGCCAGCCGTCCGCCGACATAGGGAGCCAAGGCGGCCGGGTCTGTCACATGTCCGCACAGCCGCACCGTCCCGGCGTCCCGGTCTGCCAGGCAGGAGGTCACCTGCACGGCCGGCCTCTCCAGCGGCTTCTCCTGTTCAAAGGAGTAGCCGTCCAGGATGAGCGTCCCCTGCCCCGCCTCCTCCAGCCGGAAGGCCGTCAGGCGTCCCTGACAGCCGGGACAGAGAGAGAGGTTAAAGTAGTAAGCCCTGGGCTCCGGCCCCGGAGTCAGCGGCAGCTCCACGGCGTTCCGGCTGTCCCAGTCGGGGGCAGACTCAGAGGTAAAGGACAGGCGGGCGGACGGCAGGCTGTCCGGGTTGCGTAGAATCATGAAAATGGTATTCCGTCTGGGCATGAGCATGCTGTACAGCCCGCCGGCCTTGCGAGGCAGGTCACGGGTGACAAAACCGCCCCGGTCGGCGGTCCCGTCCGTGGTCAGCACCATGGCCCCGCCCCGGTCGGCAAGAGTCGCATGCTCGGCGGTATAGAAATGGGACTGTCCGCCCCACTCGCCCAGGGTGTTCCAGACGCAGGAGAGGGACAGCTCTGCCCGCACAGCGGCCCCATCGGTCTCCAGGCGCAGGGACACCGGCGTAAACGCCATGCGCCGGAGGGAAAAGCAGACCCCGTCCGCTGCATGTCCGGCGGTGCCAACAGAGGAAAAGCTCTCTCCGCCAGCCCCGATGAAGGTCAGCCGGAACCGGGTCTCGGGCGCAGCCTCGATGACACGGACGGTAAGTCCGGAGGCCCGGCTCCCCTCTCCGGCTATGGCCTGGGTCATCTCCGGTGTCAGGGCAAGCTCGGCCGGAGCAGCGGCCGAAAAGGCATATGCCCCCAGCGGCAGGATGTCCTCCCTTTGGTACAGGGGCAGGATGGCATTGTGCGACTGCACCGTCCCCACCGTCGCCGCATAGGGCCAGTAGTCGGGACGGTAGCTGTAATCGGTTTGCGGACGGCGCTCATAGGTGTACTTATCCTTCACAAGGTAGCGTGACATATTCCGTATCCTCCTTATTCATGGGCGTATATCGGTGTGCTCAGGCCTTACCGGTCATGGCTGCCCGGCCTTATTGGTCATCGCTGTCCAGCCGCAGGACGGCCATGAAGGCCTCGGGCGAGACCTGCACGGAGCCCAACTGTCGCATCTTCTTTTTGCCTTCCTTTTGCTTCTCCAGCAGCTTCTTCTTGCGAGTGATATCGCCGCCGTAGCACTTGGCCAGCACATCCTTTCGCATGGCCTTGACCGTCTCGCGGGCGATGATCTTGGAGCCGATGGCGGCCTGGATGGGAATCTCAAAGAGCTGGCGGGGAATATTCTCCTTGAGCTTCTCCGCCACCCGGCGCGCCCTGCTGTACGCCTTTTCCTCATGGACGATGAAGGACAGAGCGTCCACCTGATCCCCGTTGAGCAAAAAGTCCAGCTTGACAAGGCGGGAGGGTTGATACTCCAACAGCTCGTAATCCAGGGAGGCATACCCTCGGGAACGGCTCTTGAGGGCGTCAAAAAAGTCGTATATGATCTCATTGAGGGGCAGATGGTAATGAAGCTCCACCCGTGTCTCGTCCAGGTATTTCATATCCACGAACACGCCCCGGCGATCCTGGCAAAGATCCATCAGCCCGCCCACGTACTCCACCGGCGTGATGATGCTGGCCTTGACGATCGGCTCACGTGCCTCCCTGATGACGTCCCCCGTGGGAAAGTTGGAGGGATTATCCACCGTGATCAGCGTGCCGTCAGTGCGCAGAACCTCGTACACCACGCTGGGAGCGGTGGTGATCAGGTCAAGGTTGAATTCCCGCTCCAGACGCTCCTCGATGATCTCCATGTGGAGCAGCCCCAAGAACCCGCATCGGAAGCCAAAGCCCAGGGCCACCGAGGTCTCCGGCTCAAATACAAGCGCCGCATCGTTGAGCTGCAGCTTGTCCAGCGCATCCCGCAGGTCTCCGTATCTCGCCCCATCGGCGGGGTAGATGCCGGCAAACACCATAGGTTTGGCCGCCTTGAAGCCGGGGCAGGCCTCCGCCGCCGGGTTGGCGGCCAGTGTCACGGTATCGCCCACGCGGGTCTCTCCCACCGACTTGATAGAGGCGGTCAGGTAGCCCACCTCCCCGGCGCTGAGCTGTCCTGTTGACTTGAGGCCGAAGGGCTCCATGGTGCCCACCTCCGCCACATCGAAGGTGGCTCCGTTGGACATCAGCCGGATCTTGTCTCCCGCCCGCAGGACGCCGTCAAACACCCGGATGTTGACCACCACGCCCAGGTAACTGTCGTAGTAGGAGTCGAAGATCAGCGCCTTGAGCGGCTTGTCCTCGTCCCCCCGGGGAGCGGGTATGTCCCGGATGATGGCATCCATCACATCCTGTATGTTCAGCCCGGTCTTGGCCGACACGGCCGGACAGCCCTCCGCCGGAATGCCGATGATGTCCTCGATGTCCCGCCGGCAGGTCTCCACCTGAGCGGAGGGCAGATCGATCTTGTTGATGACAGGCACGATCTCCAGCCCCGCATCCACCGCCAGGTAGGCATTGGCCAGGGTCTGGGCCTCGATCCCCTGGGTGGCATCCACCACCAGAAGGGCTCCGTCACAGGCATTGAGCGACCGGGAGACCTCATAGTTGAAGTCCACATGCCCGGGGGTATCGATGAGGTTGAGCTCGTACACCTCCCCGTCCGGCGCCGTGTAGTCCAGCCGAACGGCCCGCGCCTTGATGGTGATGCCCCGCTCCCGCTCCAGTTCCATGTTGTCCAGCACCTGATCCTCCATCTCCCGTGAGGTGAGCGTCTCGGTGCGCTCCAGGATACGGTCGGCCAGGGTGGACTTGCCGTGGTCTATGTGGGCTATGATGGAAAAATTGCGGATGTGCGCCATTTTCTTGTTCTCTGACATATATGATGCTCCGTTTTTCTTGCTTCATTTCTTTACTATTATACACAGTTTCACTGGGAAAGGCAAGGGCTTTTGCAAAATTTCAGAACAGATTGACGCCGGAGTTACAGTTCAGCCACCCTCTATAGTACGCTCCCTTTTCCACTGTAGAGTGGGGCGGGGCCCCGCGACTGCGTTTAGGTTATGTTGGGTGCTATGAACGCCGGTTTTCCGGAAAAGGAATCACGATAAATTCAATACATAAAAATATTGAAAGTTCTTGGGGGTCTGTGCGTTCCCGCGTCCCTCCCGGCGGCGCGGAATGGGAGCGGAACCACACAAGGAATGGGTTCACAGCTCCCACTGCCCCTCCCCCCGGATGAGCGGTTCGGGGGTGCCGGGCAGGTGAATACGGGCGGTCGCACCGGGTGGGACAGTCAGGGAGAAGGCATACCCGCCAGGGCAGGCAGAATCGGCCCGGAAGGACAGCGCGATCACCCCGCGCAGGGTAGGCAGTGTCAGGGAGCCACGGGACACCCCGGCAGGCTGAGGGCGGACATCAAAGGTCTGGTAGGCCGGGGCGGTGGGTACAATTCCAAACAGGCCCCGGGCAATGGCTGCCGCCGGAGCGGCACCCCAGGGATGGGAAAGGGTCATATTGGGTTTGTCGCGGCTGTTCCAGGCCTCGGTCGTCAGGGTCGCCCCCACAGGGGTGCCGGAGGGAGACAGCCCCGCCGCTCGATGGAGCATGTAAGCCCAGGTACGCTCCCCCTCCCCGTCGGAGGGATCCAGCAAAAGGGAGTTGGCCAGGTCCCCATGTCCTGTCCGGTACAGCCCCATCAGCAGGAAAAAGGCGCTGTACACGCTCATCCGAAGCTTGCCCCGGACGGTACTGTCTGTCCCGGGGACAGTGCTCCCCGTCCCGGCCGCCTGACAGGTTGCCCAGAGGCGGGCTGCCATACGGTCGGCCATCACACGATCGCGGTACACACCGGCATACAGCGCATACGCCGCTCCGTGCTGGGACACATGCTCCGACCGGCGGCCGTCGGCATACAGGCCGTCATACAGATCGCCCGTCTCCGGATCATACAGCCGGGTCAGGATGGCGTCCTGCAGGCCGTCGGCCAGCGCCGTACAGGCGGCCTGCTCCCCCGTGTCACCCAGTACTCCGGCGATCTCTGAAAGCGCCCGGTAGCCGGACAGCGCCACGCAGTTGAGCACCGTATTGTAGACCGCTCCCATGTCGTACCCATCCCGCTCGCTGGGCGGCCAATCCACCAGCACGGCGTCCGTGCCCTGCCCTCCGGGATTCCCACTGCAAAGGAGCCCCCATTGCGGTGAGATATATTTTGTCAGCACCTTTTCCCGGAGCAGAGGGTAATGACGCCGCAGAGAGCCGTCATCCCCGGTGAGCATGTAATCCTGCAGCGCCGCCACCGGCATCAGTAGCGCATACTCCGCCGGCCAGGTGCGGTGGGTATACAGGTATTCCAGGGAAAAGCGGGCGGTGGCGTAGTCGTCCTCGAAGGTGCCGGCCGCCAGCCGGTTGATCAGAAAATCCCCCTCATAGGCGCCCCGCTCCCGGGACTGAGAATCCACGTAAAGATCCTGGGTGGTCATCTCCACCGTGTCGTGCATGAGGCGGTATATGCCGTTG
>CAZQAI010000053.1:0-8874 GCA_964591305.1 uncultured Clostridium sp. | reverse complement strand
GGTGAATGCTTACAATGTGATCTCTTTCCAGACCGATGCCTATACCGACGCCGCTGTTCTGGAAATCACCCCCACCCCTGATTCCCTGCTCCGGGTCTTTATGGCCTGGTACCCCAGCGATGAGGCAGTGAACATTACCGCTCAGGAGGTCACGCCTTTTGTACGGGAGGGATTCACCGTGGTCGAATGGGGCGGCAGCCGGGTCGATTGTAAGAATCCATGATTCCGCATACACTTGCCTGGTTCATTTTTCAATAAGGAGATATACGCAATGGAAGAGTATCTGAAGCAATACCACCGCTGGCTGGAGTCCGACTGTCTGACCAAGGAGGAGAAAGCCGAGCTGGAAGCCATCCGGGACGACGACACCGAGCTGCGGCTGCGCTTTTCCCAGTACCTGTCCTTCGGCACTGCCGGTCTGCGAGGCACCATGAAAGTGGGCATGAACGCCATGAATGTCCACACCGTGGCCTATGCCACGCAGGCATTGGCCGAACTGATCAAAAAGGAGAACAAGGCTGCCTCAGGCGTGGTCATTGCGTATGACTGCCGGATCAACTCCGAGCTGTTCGCTAGGACGGCCGCCTCGGTGCTGGCCGCCGCCGACATCCCGGTGTTTCTCTTTGACGAGCTGCGTCCGACGCCGGAGCTGTCCTTTGCTTTAAGGGAGCTGCATTGTGTGGCGGGCATCAACATCACCGCCTCCCACAATCCCCAGCAATACAACGGCTACAAGGCTTACTGGGAGGACGGCGCCCAGCTGCCCCCCGAGCACGCCGATGTAGTGGCCGGAGTCATGGCCCGGCTGGATATTTTCCACGACGTGCACATGATAGACTTCGGTCAGGCCCTCTCGGAGAGAAAAATCACCCTTCTGGGGCGGGATATGGACGAAAAATACCTGGCCCAGGTGCAAAAGCAGGCGGTCAACCCCGAGGCGGTACGCCGGGTTGCGGACACCCTGAAGATCGTATACTCCCCTCTGCACGGCACCGGATACCGGCTGGTACCTGAAATTCTCACCCGAACGGGGCTCCGGCAGCTGTACACCGTGCCCGAGCAAATGGTCATCGACGGCCATTTCCCCACCGTGAAAAAGCCCAACCCCGAGTATCGTGAGGCTTTTGACCTGGGCATTCAGATTGCCGATGCGGTGGGCAGTGATCTGGTCATCGCCACCGACCCCGATGCCGACCGGGTAGGTGTTGTGACCCGGACGCCTGACGGCTCCTTTGCCACCATAACCGGAAACCAGATGGGCGCTCTGCTCCTGGATTATATTCTGACTGCCTACGAGGAGACCGGCACCATGCCGCCCCATCCCTTTGCCGTCAAAACAATTGTGACCACCGAACTGGCCGCCCGCATCTGCGAGGCTCACGGTGTCAGGATGCACAATGTGCTCACCGGCTTCAAGTTTATCGGCGAGGTCATCAAGGACTACGAGGCGAAAGGATACGGTACCTTTGTGTTGGGCTTTGAGGAAAGCTACGGCTACCTGAAGGGCACCTATGCCCGGGACAAGGATGCTGTGGTGGCGGCTATGCTGATCTGTGAAATGACAGCCTACTACAAGGCCCGGAATATGACCCTGTCGGATGCGTTGGATGCGCTGTACGCCAGGTACGGCTACTGTTTCGAGGCCAATGTGGAGATCTATATGGAGGGACTGGACGGCCCGGCCCGCATGGCAGCCCTGATGGATTCCCTCCGTAACCCGGCTCCGGCTGAGATAGCCGGGCAGCAGGTGGTGCGGCTCGGAGATTATAGAGTCGGTCTTCTGACCGACTGCCTGACCAGTAAGGCCGAGCCCACCCATCTGCCCTCCTCCAATGTACTGTCCTTTACGCTGGGCAACGGCGATGTCATCGTGGCCCGCCCCTCTGGCACCGAGCCGAAAATCAAGTTCTACTTCATGCTGACCGGCCGTGACAAGGCAGAGACAACAGCGCATATGGACGCCTACCGGAAAGCATTGGGCGTATAAAGCCACAAGGCTGGGGCCCCTCGCTGGACTGTCTCACCAAGGTGAGCCAGCCTAGCGAGGGGCCCCAGCGAATGCGTTTCTGGTATTTTGGGTACCGGCTACGTTGGCTCCCCCGGAATGATGATGGTCATAACACCATCACATAACGCACTAAACAGAATATATACACTTTGGAAAGTTCTTGCGGGGTCTGAGCGCTCCTCCGTTCCCCGGCTGAACTGTAACAACCGGAACATCGATTTTCGTGTTTCTCATATATTGACACTTGACTTTGCAATCGGAATGTGATACAATATATTCACGTTACAAAAGTACGTGCCGCATGACCACATACGGCACCCTGTGTGATGCTTGCCGGTACCGACCGGCTCTCTTTCGTAGAAAGCAGGTTCCTTACATATCATGGCCAAGTCCAATTTCAGCATGACTGAGGGCCCCATTCTGGGGCGTATGATCCTCTTTACCCTGCCTGTTCTGGCGACAGGCGTGCTCCAATTGATGTTTAACGCCGCTGATCTGGCCGTCGTGGGTCGATATACTGGTCAGGCTGCCATGGGTGCCGTAGGCTGCTGCGGTGCCCTTATCAACCTCATTGTCAACCTGTTCATGGGGCTGTCGGTGGGGGCCGGCGTCATAGCCGCTCAGGACATCGGCGCCCGCCGATTTGACGATGTACGCCGTCTGGTCAATTCCTCGGTGGGGGCCTCCGTGGTAGGTGGATTGATAGTAGGCGTGATTGGCTTCTTTGCCGCCGAACCTCTGTTGATACTGACAGGTACACCGGATGATGTGCGGGCAGAGGCTATTCCCTACATGCGTGCATACTTTTGCGGTATGCCCGGGTGTCTTTTATACAATTACCTCGCCGCTATTCTGCGCTCCAGCGGGGATACACAACGACCCTTGTTTTTCCTGTCTGTGTCCGGCCTGGCCAATGTCGGCCTGAATTTCCTCATGGTGCTGGGCTTTGGCATGGGAGCACTGGGTGTCGGCATCGCCACAGCGGTCTCGCAATACATGTCTGCCGCTCTGATCCTGCTGTACATGCTCCACATGAAGGGCTGCTGTCGGATCACCGGCTTGTCCGTGGATCGCCGCAAGCTGGTCAAGATGATCGTCATCGGCCTGCCTGCCGGCATTCAGGGCGCCCTGTTCTCCCTGTCCAATGTCATCATCCAGTCCTCCATCAACCAATACGGCACCACTGTGGTGGCCGGAAATACAGCGGGCAGCAATCTGGATGGCTTCCTGTATACCTCCATGAACTCTGTCTACCATGCCGCCCTGACATTTGTCGGGCAAAACGTGGGGGCCGGAAAATATGAACGGATCAAAAGGATTTCCTTTGACTGCATTGCCCTTGTCACAGGCATAGGACTGGTTCTGGGTTCTGTGCTGGTACTCTTCGGCGACAAGCTGCTCCTGCTATATGCTCCAGGGGAAGAAAATGCGGCTGTCGTACAGGCAGGCATGAACCGCCTGATGATCCTGGGCTCCACCTACTTTCTCTGTGGCCTGATGGACGTAGGCTGTGGACTTATGCGGGGTATGGGCAAGGCCATATTGCCCATGATTGTGTCTCTGGTCGGCTCCTGTGTCCTTCGCATTGCCTGGATCAGGCTGATCTGCCCCATATGGCCGGACAACATTTTTGTCCTTTACATCAGTTACCCCGTCTCCTGGGCTCTGACTGCAAGTGTCCATTACGGATGCTTTGCTTATTTTTACCGCAAGCTCATGCACAGACAGTCCGCTGTCGTTGCCACAACATGACATACCGAAACATGACGCACCGAAAGGAGAATATCCATGCCTGAACAACCCCCCGTCAAAGACCGTGCCAAAGACCGCGCCGCCGACAACAGACGCCGCTTTGTAGACATATACAAGGCCAACATCACCCGGGAGGGCTCTGAGAAGCTGTTGGCATTTCTGGAGAGCTCTGACTTCTTCTCTGCCCCTGCTTCCACCCGCTTTCACGGAAACTTTGAGGGGGGCCTCTGTCAGCACAGCCTGAATGTGTACGACTGCCTGTGCGACATTCTGGCCCGGCCCCGTATGAAAGATCTGTACGGTATCAGCTATCCTGCCGAAAGCGTGGCCATTGCCGCCCTTTTACACGACCTGTGCAAGGTCAATTTTTATAAAACCAGCTACCGTAATGTCAAGAACGAGCAGGGACGCTGGGAAAGTGTGCCTTACTATACCATTGAAGACAACCTACCCTACGGACATGGAGAAAAATCGGTGTACATTGTGTCGGGCTACATGCGTCTGACACGGGATGAGGCCTTCGCCATTCGTTACCATATGGGCTTTTCCACCACCGATGAACCCGGCAATGTGGGTAAAGCCCTAGAGATGTTCCCCTTGGCATATGCACTATGTGTAGCCGACATGGAAGCCGCCTACTTTATGGAGGGCACGCCAAAGAAGTAAAGACAACACCGCGATGCGGCGTACAACAGTTCCATCCAGTGTACGCTGTGTAGTATCGAAATGTATGTTGTGTAGCTGAGCTTCCGGACATTTTCCGAAGTAAAGCTGCCACATTCAAGTACCTGTCACCCACTTTCCGCCAAAGGAGGCACATATGTATGGGACGAATGCTGGGAGCCTTTGACTCCGATGACGATCTCGACCGCCCGGATCTGAACAAATGTCCGGACTGTGGTTGTTACTTTGCCACCGACGACTGCCCCCTTTGCGGCAAAACCTGTCCCCCGGATATGCGGGCAGGGGCACGGGTGACACCCAAAAAACGCAAGGCCAAGCGATCGGATCGTTCCGGCCGTGTGACCTTCATTCCATGGTATCACACCTGGTGGTTCATTCTCATCATGATGTTTTTCATGACCCCGGTGGGCATTGTGCTGTTCATCACCAGCCCCTACTCCCGGAAATGGAAGATCATTATCTCTGTTGTGGCCATCGTGTACATGATCTTCAGTTATACGGGGCTGGGCAACCTTTTGCTTCGCAGCATTCTTCGCGATGATGTGGTGAACACCAAGCTCAGCCGGGAAGCGTATGTTGAGACATGCCAGGATGTGCAAGCCAAAGATTTCTACCGTACCCTGTCATATCAGAAGGGTTACTACACCATGACCTTACGGGTGGTGGATTCATTCAATGGGTTTGACGATTATGGGTACGAGGGAACCAAATATTATATCTGCACGCCGGCGGAGGACAGCTCCATGACCATTCTGGTCCGGGACTGTCAGGTCAAGAAAAAGGGTGCCATCACCCTCAGGGCCGGAGACATGATCCGTGCATATGGCGAATCGGCCGGAGAGATAACAGTGTTTGACTCGGAATCCTACAATCCCTTTTCCGGCCCCTGCTTGAATCTGGCTTACGCGGATCTGGTCAGCGAATCAGAACCGGTCGGCGCATAAGCAATAGGGAGCATGCTTCTTTTGTGAAGTATGCTCCCTGTGCCGTCATGCTCATGCGTTTTCGTCGTCCTGCCCGCCGGACATCTGATTCTTGAGCATCATGTCCTTGACCTTCATGAGCCGGGTGGTGTTGCCCCGCTCGTTCTCCTCAAGCTTCATCTTAATCGACTTCATGGTCTCCAGGTACTGCGGGATCATGATATATTCCAACGCGTTGACCCGACGGCGGGTCTTTTCTATTTCTTCAGCCAGCATCTGGGCGGTCTTTTCCATTTCGGCCAGCCGTACCAGATCTTCCATGAGGTCATTAAGCTCCCGAAGGGAAGCATCCAGCTCACCGGAGGTAAAGGCCATACCGTAGTTGTAGCTGTCCGCTCCCCCCTCGCTCAGCGCCTTCAGGGAAAAGACCGGAACCGTTACGCTCATGACATTCTTATAGTCCACCTCCAGGCTGCCTTGTTTCTTCGGCAGGATCAGGGCTTCCTTGAGCATATTGGGACTGGACACCGCACTGGCCAGGGACAGCGCTCCCTGTACCTGAGCCAAGGATGCCTCTACTTTCTCCCTCAGGGTCTTGTTCTCCCGCACAACTTCCAGGAACTTCTTCATCAGCTCGTCACGTTTGTCCTTCAACAGCTTGTGCCCCCGACGGGCCGTCGTGTACCGAGCCTGGATCTTCTTCAGTTCCATCCGTGTAGGATTCACTCTCAATTCAGCCATGATCTTTCCTCTTTTTATGATTTGTTAGTGCAAGCACACTTCAAGGACTCCTCCGCCCTTACTTTGTCAGCTTGATGGTCTGGATATACATAACATCCCCCGGCTCTGCCTGATCAAAGAAATCCACACGCAGAGCATGGATGTCCCCCGTCCAGCAGGACAGATCAGACAGCCTGATTCTCAGGGTGTGATACGCTCCGTCTACCGTTAGGTTCTGCATGACCTGATAGGAGGCATTGGGTTCAGTCACATCCCCCGCACACACAAAGACCTGAAGCCGGGTGGCCTTGGCGGACACCGTGACCGGCACCATGTAGGTAATCTCCATATAATTGTAGTCAGCGGTGCTCATGACGTCAGGGGACTGATTGTACCCAATCGTGACGATGGGGTCAATAGGTGACATGTCGGTCACAGTCAGCCGAACGGCTTCCCCTGTAGTCTCCACCGTGCAGTTGTTGGTGCTGGAAATGGCCTCCAGCGTTTTGGACTTGGAGAAGTCGAGCGAGGTATAGTCGTCCAGCAGCTCTACTGTTTTCTTGTTGTAGTAGCCTTGCGTCTCATCTGCCGTCACCACCACATGGACGACGAAAGACATCCCCCGGCATGTCACAATCACATCGGTCTCACCTACCGCCTTGGCGGTGATAATGCCGGTGGGACTGACGCTGATCACGCTATCGTCATACCCGTCAAAGACGACCGTCTCGTCCGAATCCTGCACATACAGCTCCGTAAAGGTGCCATCCGCCCACTTGATCTGACCCCGGATCTGGGGACAGAAGAGGGAGCGTTCCTGATATGCGATGGTATATGTCTCCCGCACCGGCTCAAAGCTGACGGCCTTTGTGGAAGAACCCTTCTCATCGGTTTCAGTGATCCGCACCCAGAACACATATTCCAGATCGCCGTAATGCACGGTCACCGATGTCTCCCCTACTCCTTCCACCGTAACTTTGGTGCCGGATATGGTGATTACGCTTTCATCATAATCGGTAAAGCGGATCAACTCATCATTCCGCGAGGCAGCGGATGCTTTAAAATACGTATCATACAGCTTCAACTGAATGATAAAGCTACTCTTGGTGACCGGGTATTCATACACATCGCTGGTTGGCCGCACCATGGCCACATACCGCTCAGAAACAGGCAGCATATCGGCCCGGTTCACGGGATCCGGAATGTTGGGCTTAGCCTTTTCGGCATTTATGTCGTTGCCGTCGGACAGTGTAAGCGCGACAGGCTGAACGCGGGTATTCCATATACCCCAACCGTCACCGTATGCGTACACCACACAGAGCTTGGCCTCATCCTCAGAAAGGCGGATATGGCCGTTGGGCCGGCTGGACAGGCCGGCATTGTGCAGATGAGAGTAGGTTCCCTCCCGCACACCGTCCGCCAGGGTGAAGGTCAGACCGTCATTGGATTCGTAGACAGCCAGCCAAGAAGCCGCTCCCATACGGTCGGCCGTGCACACGCCAATAAACTTGCCCCATTCCTCCACATATTTGACATCCAGGGAATCGTAGTTGCCTTTTTTACAGGCTATGCCGTGGAATTCCATGGTTGCCGGCCAGTTTTCGTCCTTTGCATCAGCGGTGGCCACCATGCAGTAGCTACCGGAGGGGGCCGAGCAGGTATAGTAGATGTACAACGTACCGTTGAGCTCCACAAAGCTGGGCTCCCCGATTCCCCAGCTTTGCCAGTTCTCATCGAAATACACGATGGGCTGGGGTTCGGGACCGCCCCAGCCGGCTCCATTCCACTTTTCAAAAGGACCGTCCGGATTTTTGGAGCGGGCGACAAACAGGTTGTTGCAAAGCCCTGTGCCATTCAGTGTGGAGGTGTAGCCCAGATAATAGTAGCCGTTGAAGTACACCACGCCAGGATCACAGGTGGAGAAATGATCCATGGAGTTCTGAGTCGGGGTCAGCACCACCTTTTCATTCTCCCAGGTCTCCCCTCCGTCCGGGGAGTGGCGGTAAGAGATCCAGTCCCATTCGCCGGAAATGGTTCCTACGCAGGCAAAGTAGGCATCCACACTGCCGTCCGCATTGTACAGGTAGGTACAGCCGTAGCGGTAACCCCATTCGTCTCCTTTGGTCAGCAGGTAAATGTCATACCCGTCGTCGGCAATGGCCATATCGGGAACCTTGGAGGTATCCGGCTCCACAATATCGATTTTGGTAGCCTCAAAGTAGTTGGTGGCGGCCTCCTCGGTCTCAGTCTCGGTCTGGCTGTCCGACTCCTCTGGCAGAGTCTCACTCTCCGGAGTGGTATCAGACTCAATTCCGCTGGGAACCTCCGCCTGCGTGACGGCCTCGGTGTCGGTTACAGCCGGATCATCCTCTTGCTTGTTACAAGCGGAAAACAGGGACAGTGCAACAAACAGAGTCAGCGTCATAAGGCATAATGCGATACTTTTCTTCATAGGTTGCCTCCTTGCGGTTCATGCATTTATGATCGGTACGGGGATTCCCTCCATCCTATCAAGCATATCGAATGGTGGCATATGCGCATCCCGTTTGCACAAGCTAATATTTATGACTTTGGCCAGTATTTATCCACCAATGCAGGCTTAATACGCTTCATTTCAGAGCGGGGCAGAATGGACAGGAGCTTCCAGCCCAGATCCAACGTCTCCTCAATGGTGCGATTTTCATAAAAGCCCTGGTTGATATACTGCTCCTCAAAGGCATCGGCAAATTTGGCGTACAGGCGATCCATGGGAGTCAGAGCCGCCTCGCCCAGCACCACCATCAGCTC
>CAZQAI010000052.1:0-9005 GCA_964591305.1 uncultured Clostridium sp. | reverse complement strand
GGGATAATTGCGCCCTTTTTGCGGGATAGCCCGCAAATTCGGGGCTTCCACCCCCCAAAAACCAGTAAAATTTGAGTTTGGAATGCGATTCGCCGCTCACATTTTGCTTTTTT
Source organism: uncultured Clostridium sp. (assembly GCA_964591305.1). Taxonomy (GTDB): domain Bacteria; phylum Bacillota; class Clostridia; order Oscillospirales; family CAG-272; genus CAMEON01. The sequence goes on along the minus strand of CAZQAI010000052.1, from coordinate 8,892 downwards.
GCTGTTGAATTGCGAAATTGAATGATGGGAACTGATTTTTAGAGGTTCCCACATGACCGTCCCACTCCGTAAATACATAGTTCCCGTTGAACCAGTCTTCACCAAGCAGGGCAATCTTTTTGTCCTGCATTTTTTATATTCAAGAAGTATCTCACACAGACGGTTGGGAATCGCGATCGAACGAATACTGCTGATGGTTTTCGGGATCTTTTCTACAGCCGGTTGGTCACGCATCTTGATGATAGCATGCCTGATATGATATAGAGAAGATGATTTTCAAAATCAATATCGTCCCATTTCAGTCCGACGATCTCACCGCGTCTCGCCCCGGTGAACAATGCGGTGCCGATCAATGCCTGAATGTTGTAAGGTTCTTCTTCAAGGGCAGACAAGATCTGATCGATCTCATCGTCGCTGAATGCTTCAACTTCGGGATGTACGACTTTGGGAATCTCTATGAACCAAAAGGTAGTGATGTGGAAATAGCACAAAAAGCGGGTTGAAATCTTACGATTTCAACCCGCTTTTTGTTCAACTTATACATTGAATTGGTCTGAGTGACACGACTTGAACGTGCGGCCTCTACCACCCCAAGGTAGCGCGCTACCAACTGCGCCACACCCAGATGTATTTTATCAAAAAAGCCAAAATGCTTTGTGCTTTCTCTCGAAAGCTTGCTTATTATAGCACACATTGAAAAAAAAGTCAAGATTTTTCTAATGGTATTATTGCACAAACTAAGCGGGAAATGGTCGGCCAGATTTGACCAATAAGTAAAATTTGCGGTAACAGATGTGTTGCCTCCCTTTATATGAAGTGAACACCTTCTATCAGTTTGAGTACAGGAGTCACAATTGGACTATATCACCCTTCCCACACCCTTGCTCTCTCCCGTAAGAGAGGATCTCTCGTAAGAGAGGATCTCTCCCCGGGAGAGGAGGAGCGTGCGGTTCATCAGCCATCTCCATATTCTACCTCCACCCGGATATCCTGCGGGTAATCCCCAAAGTTGCAGCCAAACAGATTGAAACCACCCACATGAGGTGCATCCGGCTTGTTCCCAATCCGGATGATAAATCTGTCTTCATTAGGAAGCGTGTTCAAGAGTAAACCAGTGTTCTTGGATTGGGATACCGGTACGCCGTTCAAAAACACGCCATCGCATGTTAAAATCAGCTGTTTTAGTTCACCATATTGCGTGCTGTTGTCAGGCCACCAGTCAGGATTCAACTTTCCGCGTCGGCCGCCAAAATCGCATGGGGAGGTATATGTCAGAATTTCATGCCCGTTGAGCCAGAAGGTGATGTCGCTTTGCCATCCATTACGGTATGACATCGTCTCAGAGCATATTTCAAGGGATAATCTGAAACTCACGATGCGCCTTCCTTTATGGATATTACACAGGGTGTATTCAACAAACCCGCTCTTTCCCCACAAGAGCTGGGCCTCCATGCGGCGGGGCCGGAAAAAGTTCATGTCATCGAACATGATCTGTTCTCCATCGGTGCAAAAACCGGAAGGAAAATCCAGGGATGCAGCTGTATAGTGCCCCACCGGTATCTCCTGTGTGAAAACAGTGGAGGCCTGCGGTTCATCAGGCATCGGTCGGACATATATCAAAAGAGAGGAACAGGTGAGAAAGCAGATGTGGGCTTGCCCCCGTTTACCTGGGGTCAGTGCCATGCGTATAAAACCCGCCTCTTCTAAAATGCGGAGGTGGAACATAGCTGTGGATTTAGACATATACATGCGCGAGGCTATTTCCGTTACGGTCAGGGAAGAACGGTTGAGCAATCTGATGATGTCCAACCGTTCCTCGGATGAGAGTGCTTTGCATTTCAGCTGAATGTCATGGCTTTGGCTGATGTCACTGATCGAGCAGCTTTGACTCATAAATTTCAGACCCTGATTCGGATATTGCTCCATATTGATTCCTCCAAGTCTAAAGGTACAGTACTACTGAACCGGTTTTGAAATAAAAAATCAGAATATTTGATTATATTATATCATTGACAATCTTTCATGTCAATGGTATAATGGCCATATCACAAAAAATTCAATACATTAGTTTTGCCCTTTTGTGAACCATGACAAAATCTCAAAAAAGGAAGGTGAAATCAATGAAAAAAATGTATTCTGCCCTGATTGGCGTCTTATTACTCTTTTTGACTATGTTTTCTGTACCTCTTCCATTGCATGCCAGAGAAGAAGGCAATGACGTTGCCTCTTCGGACGTGTATCTGGGTGACAGAAGCGATCTGTTGACTTCATATTCCGGATTGGATGATCTGATCGGTATAAATACGGCCCATTCCGGTGATGTGATCAACATCGGCGGTGTGACCTTTGATAGGGGACTCGGTGTGCACTGTAATCCGCCCGGGACAGAGACCTATATGGAATTTGATATTTCCGGCCAGGATAAGCAGTATTTTGCGGCTTTTGTGGGTGTACAGTCCGTATCACAAAAAGGCGATTTCCTGGAGTGGGGCAGTATCGCTTTTCAGGTATGGGGAGACGGGCAGCTTCTGGCAAAAACCGAGGTTCTCAAGTATCAGGATGCACCCGTTCTGCTCTGCTGCGAAGTGAAAGACGTGAACACGCTGCGTCTTGTGCAGGATTGCGCTGGCGGTCATTCGTGCGACTGGGGCGTCTGGGGGGACGCCAGGTTGACAGACAGTAAGCCGGAGACGGTAGAGCCTTCTGAACCGGTATTCAATCCGGATAAGACTTCCGAGGTGACTCCAAACGAGGTAGTCGGCGGAGATTATGCATATGTCAGTGATATGTATTGGGTGGATTCCAAATCATACAGTGGCAACAGTATCATGCGGGATGCCAATACATGTGATGAGATTATTTTCGATTCTGATTTCCATATATTTGATAAGGGACTCGGCATGCACGGCTCATCGGATGGCTACACCACTTATGTCAAAGTGAATATCAAAGATATGGGATTTACCAAATTTGCCTCCTATTACGGTATTTGCGATACCGTGACTTCTTATGACATCACGATGGCCTCGTGCAATTTCGCTGTCTTTGGAGATGGAGAACGTATCTTTGAGAGCGCAACCCCCATGCATTACGGGGAGGCTATGGTATACATGGAGTGTGATGTCAGCGGTGTGTCTGAGCTGACCATCGCCATTGCGGGTGCACCGGCGATTTCAGGAGCATGGGGATGCTGGGGCGGCGCTGTTCTCTCTAAAAGCGGGGAAGTACAGGCTTTATTTGAGACTGAAAAGCAGACAGAGACAGACACAGATTCGGTCACGGAGCCTGCTACAGATCCCGCAACCGAGTTTGAAAGCCAAACCGAACCGGCAACCGACATACTATCCACCCCGGCAACAGACACAGATACAGATACCGAAACAGAAACGGAGGACGTGTCCTCTGCTCATGTCGCCGATAAGACATCTGCCCTTCCCGCTGAGATCACAGGCGGTGAGACAACGGCAGACGGGAACGGATGTAGCTCTGCGGCATATGGCAGTATGAGTGTCGTCGGACTGCTTGCCTTAGCAGGCATCATAGCAGCAGTCAGCAGGAAAAGAAAGGCAGTATAAGCATGAACCGTAAAATCAAAAACATGATATTGGCCTTGTTCATGCTGACGCTTTTCATGGCTGTCACGGCCTGTCGGCAGAGTGAGCCGAATCACGGGCAAGAAAGTACCGCCACCGGAACAGAAGCTTCAACCAAGATCGATGAAACAACGCCACAGAACGACGAATCGGATGAGGAGGAAACAACCATGACACAGGAAACGACCTTTGAGCCGGATCCCGCATTGGCCGTTCCGCAATATGACGCACTTTTGCAAAATCCCGAAGAGTTTCCGTTCCACTTCACATATGACGGTACCGAGTACACAGGATTTTTGGGGTTTGAAATCAAGAGTATGGTGTCGACTGAGATTCAAAACGGCATTGAGACAGTGACTCAATTGACACATCCGGACATCAATGCCATATTCAGCCTGATCAGCCGGGTATATCCGACTGAAAAGGCATATGAGTATGTCGTGTACATCGACAATGTATCAGATAAAAACACGGGCGTCTTCAAAAATCCGGAGTTTATCATCGAATTTGAGGGGGAGAATGCCGTTCTAAGCGGTCTTGAAGGGGATGCAGGCTCCTCATGGTATCAGGAATATGAAAAGGACATGACCGTCAAGCAAAACAGCCGCATTATCCATGCCTCCACATCCGGTCGCCCGACTCATGTTACCTTTCCATATTATAATCTGTCCTTTGGGACAGATGACGGCTCTGCTGGTACCTTTATTGCAATCGGATGGCCTGGCACCTGGCGGGCAACCTTCAGCTACCGGAACGGCGTGACCACGCTGACAGCCGGCCAGAACAAGGTTGCAACATACCTAGCTCCGGGAGAAACTCTGCGTACTCCTTTGATGGCTTTTGTCACATATGAAGGAATGGACAGGGACAGTCAGGCCAATGCCTGGAGGCATTATTTCATTCAGGACGTCATGCACAGACCGGATGGTGAACTGCCTCAGCCGGTAGTAGCGGCTTTGGCGGGTGTGATCCAGGGCGATACTACCCAGAAGATCATGAATACATTGAAAATGTACGAGAAAAACGGCATCCGCATGACCGGGCTCTGGCTTGATGCCGGATGGTATGTGGGAGCCAACGGGGAAACCGTTCCCTGGCCGTCTACCGGCACGCAGGAAGTAGACATTTCCCGTTTTCCGGATAAGCTGTCCACGATTGGTTCATATTGCAAGGAGCGCGGAATGGAAATGCTGCTGTGGTTTGAACCGGAGAATATCCGACTGGACAAGCAGGCCTTTTTAGCGTCCCAGGAAGGGTTTCGGGAGGAATGGCTCCTGGATAAGACCATGGTGGGTACCTGGCTGGAAGGGTATCTCCTTGATATGGGCAATGCGGATGCCAGAGCTTGGCTCTTTGAGAAGGTGTGCAAAGTCATTGACGAGGCAGGGGTGACAGTGTACCGTCAGGATTTCAACAGTGACCCCGCCGCCTCATGGGCTAAGCATGACGGCCCGGATCGGACGGGTATGACTGAGAATCAGTATGTACAGGGGTATTTAGCCTATTGGGATGCTCTTCTGGAGAAATATCCTTACCTTATGATTGATTCTTGCGCCTCCGGCGGCGGTCGGAACGACCTTGAAACCATGAAACGCTCGGTGCCGCTGCACTACAGCGATCTTTTTGATGGCGGATCCGATGATTATCAAAACAAGACCCGCATGACGCAGTCCCTTTTTGCCTGGTTCCCCTATTTCAAAAACGAGAATCATGCGGACGGACTTTACAACTGGCGCATGAATTTCGCTCCCTGGTCTAACCTGCGGCTGTCCAGCGTCATGTCCAAGGAGGCTGACTGGGATACGTTGCGTCAGGTCTACGATGAATATGATCACATCAAGGGGTATTTCTATTCCGATTATTATCAATTGACGCCGTACAGCACGGCAGAGGATCGATGGAATGGGTGGGAATTTTATGATCCCCAAACCAAGTCGGGATACGCCTCGCTCTCCTGTAACCCTGCTTGCAGCACACTCAGCCGCTCCTTCTTGCTCAAAGGCCTGGACGCCGATACCATTTATACGGTAACGGATTTTGATGGCTTGGTGGACATCACGGCCACCGGAAGGGAACTGATGGAAAATGGCCTGACTGTGACTGTGCCAGAGTCTTCCTACTGTGTGATTCTGATGATCCAATCCAAAAAATGATCTCTTAGGCGGGAAAATGGCCCGCCTTTTTTGCGATCTCGCATATTGCTGTAAGCGTTACAGTTCAGCCGGGGAACGGAGGAGCCCCCAGACCCCCAAAGAACTTTCAATACATTTATTGTATATTGAATTTATCGTGATGACTTTTCCGGGAAACCGGCGTTCATGGCACCCCAAATAACATAAACGCAGTCGCGGGGCCCCTCGCCCCACTCTACAGTGGAAAAGGGAGCGTATTATAGAGGATGGCTGAACTGTAACGATAATAAGCATAAAGACAAAATGTATGGCCTGTGTACAGCCGGCGTTGCAGAAGTCACAGAAAAAAGCCCGAAAAGAGGAGAAAAAACTTACGCTTTGCCGCTTGACATCCCCTGGTGGCCGTGATATAATAATTGAAATTTTTAAGGAACGCCGCCTGTGTACATATACCGGCGGCGTCTGATCAATAAGCGGATAAAGGAGATGCGTACATGGCCACCTTCATCAACGAGCCCTCCCATACCTTCAACGAATACCTGCTCATTCCGGGTCATTCTTCTACTGAATGTATTCCAACCAATGTCAGTCTGAAGACTCCGTTAGTCAAATACCGCCGCGGTGAAGCCCCGGCCATTACCATGAACATTCCCATGGTTTCTGCCATCATGCAGGCCGTGTCTGGAGAGAAGTTGGCGGTGGCCCTGGCGACTGAAGGCGGTGTTTCCTTTATTTACGGCTCCCAGTCCATAGAGGATGAGGCCGCTATGGTCAAGCGGGCCAAGAGCTACAAGGCGGGCTTTGTCCGCAGTGATTCCAATATCACCCCGGATGCTACCATGGCGGATGTGGTGGAGCTGGTCAGACGGACAGGCCATAATACAGTTGCTGTTACCGAGGATGGCACCCCTGAGGGGCGTCTGCTGGGTATTGTCACCGGACGGGACTACCGTCCCAGTCGTATGGCACCCGATACCCGGGTGGCTTCCTTCATGACTCCTTTCGAAAAGCTGATCACCGCCCCGGAGGGAACCACACTCAAGCCGGCCAATGACATGACCTGGGATCACAAGCTCAACTCGCTGCCCATCATTGACAAGGAACAGCATCTTTGCTACATGGTTTTTCGTAAAGACTACGACACTCACAAGCAGAACCCCAACGAGCTGTTGGATTCGGACAAGCGGTATGTGGTGGGCGCCGGCATCAACACCCGCGATTATAAGGAAAGGGTTCCGGCCTTAGTGGAGGCAGGAGCAGATGTGCTTTGCGTTGATTCCTCCGAAGGCTTTTCAGATTGGCAGAAGCTGACTTTGCAGTGGATCAAGGCGCAATACGGGGAGAAAGTCAAGGTAGGAGCGGGAAATGTAGTGGATGCCAAGGGCTTCCGCTTTCTGGCCGAGAACGGGGCGGACTTTGTGAAGGTGGGCATTGGCGGCGGTTCCATTTGTATTACCAGAGAGACCAAAGGCATTGGCCGTGGACAGGCTACCGCCCTCATTGATGTCTGTCAGGAGCGGGATCGCTATTTTGATGAGACAGGAGTTTATGTACCGGTCTGCTCAGATGGCGGCATTGTGTACGATCATCATCTGACCCTGGCGTTGGCTATGGGAGCCGACTTTGTCATGCTGGGCCGTTATTTTGCCCGCTTTGATGAGTCGCCATCCGATAAGGTCAGCATTGGCGGCACCTATTACAAGGAGTATTGGGGTGAAGGCTCGGCCCGTGCCCGCAATTGGCAGAGATATGACCTGGGAGGGGACAAGAAACTTTCCTTTGAAGAAGGAGTGGACTCCTATGTTCCCTACGCCGGCAGTCTCAAGGACAACGTGGCGATGACACTGTCCAAAGTCAAATCCACCATGTGCAACTGCGGTGCTTTGACCATCCCTGAGCTTCAGAAAAAGGCCGTGCTGACTCTTGTGTCGGCTACTTCCATTGTGGAAGGCGGCGCGCATGATGTCATTCAGAAGGAAAAGAGCGGAACAGTCAAGTAAGACGGGTTTAATGGCGGATGTCTGAATAGAAACAGAAAAAGGGATTGACTCATGCTGCATGAGCCCATCCCTTTTTCTGTTCATCATTTTTTTGTCTTATGTAGCCGTTCTTTTTGCCTTTTGTATCCGAGGATAAAAGCTTTCTTTTCGCCTTTGGCTTATTCCGGCACTGCGAAGCATGACTGCAGTTTGCACAGCTACAGCCTGCGCCATCACAGCTTCCGGTTCCGCAGCAACCGCTATGACCCCGGTGACGGATCAGCCATACCACAGCGGCTACCAGCCATATGACGACAAGGGACAGTATCACATAATCCCATATTCCCATCATAAGAACAAACTCCCGATCTGATACACAAGGCAGGCGACGACCCAGGCTACAGCACACTGCATAACAACCACGCCCACTGTTGCCCAGAAGGACTTTAACTCCCGTCGGATGGTAGCGACTGCCGCCACGCAGGGTGTGTAGAGCAGGGTAAACAGCAGAAAGCTGACAGCCGACAGAGTCGTGAAAAGGCCTGGTAAAGCTAATTCCAGACTATCCGTACCGAGCAGCACCGTCAGGGTGGAGACGACTGCCTCCTTGGCTGTAAAGCCGGAGATCAAAGAAGTGACTACCCGCCAGTCACCAAAGCCAAGTGGAGCGAATATCGGGGTGATCCAGCGTCCAATCAAGGCAAGCAGACTGTCGGCGCTGTCCTCCACCACATTCAGCCGGGTATCAAAGGTTTGCAGAAACCATATGATGACAGTGGCGATAAAAATGACAGTGAAGGCGCGTTGCAGGAAATCACGGGCTTTCTCCCACAGCAGGAGGGCGACGCTTTTGAGGGAGGGAAGGCGATAATTGGGGAGCTCCATGACGAAGGGAACAGGCTGGCCCCGAAAGGCGGTACCCTTCATAATAAGCGCCACCAGAATACCCAGCATGATGCCGATCACGTACAAGGCGATCATGCACAGAGCGGCATGATCGGGAAAGAAAGCCGCAGAAAAAACGGTGTAAATGGGAATCTTGGCGGAGCAGCTCATGTAGGGAACCAGCAGAATGGTCATTTTTCTATCCCGGTCGGAGGAGACGGTTCGGGTGGACATAATAGCCGGCACAGAACAGCCAAAACCTATCAGCATGGGAACGAAGCTCCGCCCCGAAAGACCGATCTT
>CAZQAI010000051.1:0-9025 GCA_964591305.1 uncultured Clostridium sp. | reverse complement strand
GGGAACACAGCATTTCGAGTGCTGCACCTTCGACCACTCGGACAACTCTCCGTATGAAATTATCGTGTTTTCTCATTCGGTCATACACCGAAAGAAAACTTGCTCAAACTATATCTATTATACCATGCTTCAGGAAAAATTGCAAGACCTTTTTCAAAAAATGTACGAAATTTCCGTTACAGTGTTACAGTTCAGCCGGGGGAGGGATCCCTCCCCCGAACCCTCTCCTATCTTCAAGAACTTTCAAAAAAAAGCTGGTTCTCGGAAAAGCTACCCAAAATATGCACCTACCATTCGATCAGTAAACTCACAAAGTAATATACAGTGTAATTTACATTGGGAATGCACTTGCTGTCTTTCTTTGTTATATTTCTGTTATATTTCTTTCATCATATTGATTTTCCACGACAAATGTGGTAAACTGTATGCGATCGTTAAATATAAGGAGATTTTTCTATGAAATTCAACAGGAGTCATTTGACTTTTACAGCCGTCCTTCTTGCCGTCTTACTTGTAATCATGAGTTTTGCTTCGTGCAAACGTCTTGTGCCACCAGATCCAGATAAGGGTAATACCGTCACAGACAACGTGACAGACACCGATCCCGTCAGCAGTCAAGAGGTAAATGATCCGGTTGAACCAGGTCCCCATGATATTATCTCTCGCAATCCAGACATCACCTACACCTATACGGATGAGCAGTATGCTGCCCTTTACCAAAACATCGACCGTCTGACCGCTCTTCTGACTGCCAATGATCCTGACAGTCAGGATGAATTCCTGACTCTATATGAGGCAGTAGAGAGCGACAACTTTGCTGTCCTCTCCGATCAGTATATGATCGCCAACATCCTGAATATGGTGTATTCATACGATTCCTCCTATTCCGATGTATTTTTGGATATCAGTGAAAAGTACAACGATACGCTACAGGTACTCATCATGATGTATGATGACATTGACACCTCTGTGTATGCCGATGCATTTTACGACGGTTGGTCCGATGATGAGCGGGCACAGGCTGTAGCTATGGCCAAAGGCTACACAGACGAATTGAAACAACTGAAAATTTCCTACGATGAGTTGATAGACGAATATTACAGTCTCCCCGATGATGCGAACTTCATGAAAAAGAGTGCGGAGGTATACATGCGTGCTATCTCCCTGAACAAACAAATTGCCCAAGCATCCGGATATGATTCCTATATGGAATACGCTTATGATCTGGTGTACAATCGTGACTACGGCCCCGAGCAAGTGGATGCTATGAAAAAATATGTCAAGCAGTACATTGTCCCACAATTGAAATTACTTTACGGAAACTTCATGTTGTCTATTGACATGATGTCTGCTGCAGAATTTCAGGAATTCTCGCTCTATATGAATTCTGATCTTTCTTCCCTAGGTGTGGTCGATATATATCCAAATGAAAATTCCACTTTAACCCACACGCTGGATCGTTACCTGTCCTCCATCGGAGAGGATATGAACATCATGTACCATGATATGTGGAAAAACAACCACTATATTGTAGCAAACAATGCGGACGTGAGCCGCTCCAGCGCCTTTTCTGTCTTCTTGAATACCCTAAATTATCCCATGTTCTACTTTGGGCCAGGCTATCAGGGTACTTTCACCGTAATCCATGAATTCGGGCACTGCTACGCCATGGCAAACTCCGGAACCTCTGACATCCCGCTTGACCTGGCTGAGGTGCATTCTCAGGGAAATGAGTGGCTTTTCACTTCCTATTTGAAGGGAGAGATCAGCAGCACTGCTTATAAGGTTCTGGCTGAATATAAACTGTTCAACGATCTGTGCTCCATCTGTAACTGCGTAGCGATCAACGAATTTGAGATGCATGTGTATAACTATGATAATTACACTGCTGAGAGCCTTGACTATATCATGACAGACATATTGAAAGAGCTGGGTATTTATGACCTATTCTCGGAGATATATCAATCCCCTGCATCTTATTGGCATTATGTCGTCATTGATAATCCGGGGTACTATATCAGTTATGCCATGTCCCTTTTGCCTTCTCTCAATCTTTACACCATGTCTATGTCAGATTATGAAACAGCAGCAATGGCGTATCGCAACATATGCACAGTGGGTAAATATGACACCTTCCTTGGGGTACTCTCCCGCGCTGGCATTTCCTCTCCCTTTGAGGAGAAGACCTATACCGATATAGTGCAGGCGGTCACGGACCTTATAGCCATCAAAATCGCTGTCTGACTTTTTGTCAATCCCCTTCTCCGTGCCGTGGCCTGGCCCACAGAATGCAAGAACCAACGCCCAAAGAATTCCACACTATAGAAAGGATGAGAGCTCCTGCTGTCCGTCTCACGAATGCATGATGCGGGTATCAGGAGCCTTACTGTAGCAATATGCAAGTATTGATAACAGGAGCCATGGGTGGCATCGGATTTGCAGTCACCACGCGTCTGGCGATATGGGAATCCATGTATTTGCCTGTGATATGACCGCAAGGGATTATGTCATTGATAACATCACCTATATTTGTATGAATGTCGCCGATGAGCAGGACATACAGAGAGTGTACACTCTTTTAAGCGATCAAGGCGTTGTGTTGGATGCCATCATCCATATAGCCGGTATATTCGACATTGACTCGTTCATAGAAGCAGACAACAGCTTGCTACGTCGCATGTTTGAAGTCAATTTTCTGGGGGCTATGTACGTGAATAAAATTCTGTACCCTCTTCTCAGCAAAAACGGACGGATTGTGATCACAACAAGCGAGGTTGCTCCACTCGACCCCATGTCTTTTAACGGTTTTACCATGTCACCAAAACAGCACTCGATGCTTACGCACAGAGCCTGCGTCAGGAACTCAATCTTCTGGGGCAAAAGGTCATCACAGTTCGCCCTGCCTGGCGCATTCCGTACACCACTGTCTCAGGGATCGCTGGAAAAACCGCAGCAGCTTACCCAAAAACTGTGCTTTGCAGCAAACAGTCGGCTTGGTTTTATGGGTTGTTAAAATTGTTTATGGGAAAAGCTGCCGAGCCGGAAAAACTGGCCGTTATCTATGCCAAAGCCATCTTCCCAAAACGCCCTAAGCTCATATATACAAAACACGTAAATCCGCTTTTAAAGCTCATGAATCTTCTGCCAAAGAGATGTCAGTGTTTCGTAATCAAAATGCTCTTGACTGCCTCGTGATGACAGCTGCACATCCCCCGCTATGGCGAGCAGCCTGCCCTTAGAACGCCATTACATAATTCGGGCGTGCAGATACGCCGCCGGGCATGTTTCAGGTGAAGCTTCGTGCTTTGCGAAACAGATAGTTTCATATTGATAAAAAAACGCGAAAAATCACAAAAAAATAATGTTTTGCTTACAAAACCGGCCGAATTTACTTCAGACCGGCTTTTTTAGTCCATGTTTGACTTTCTTTGACTTTGACTTTTCCTGACTTTCGGTGTATCATAATGTCAGAAAGTCAAGGAAGGTCAAACAGTTGGTTTCATCATCACGACGCACACCTTCTCAGGTAAGTCTTCATAATCAAATCGGAAAGGAGGAAGCACCATGTTAGCTGATGAGATCGCCAGCATGCTTGAGAAAATGCTGGAACAGTCCGATGGACAGCTTGACATACAAAGAAACGACATGGCGGCCCGTTTGGGCTGTGTACCCAGTCAGATCAGTTATGTCATTTCCTCCCGCTTTACGCCACAGCGGGGATATGTCATTGAGTCCCATCGGGGTGGCGGTGGGTACATCCGCATCATCAAAAAGCAGATAAGCCGCAGTGAGTACCTGATGCACTTTTTTTGTGCCATCGGAGATTCCATTATGGAAGCGGAAGCCGTGGCCTGTCTTAAAAATCTGAGGGAGAACGGGTTTCTCTCTCAGGAAGGCTACAATGTGGCCATGGCGGCTATGTCCGGCAGTGCTCTGCAGGATCTGCCGCCGGACACAAAAAATATTGTGAGAGCACAGATATTCCGACATATTATCATGAGCCTTATGAGTTAGAATATGGGCAAGTCAAAAGCCTGTCCGAAAAAGTTTTGGATGCCATCCGTATACAGGGATGCTTATATTTCAATGAGGAACAGAAAGGAAGTTATACGTATGATTTGCGAAAGATGCAACAAGAAAAAAGCCACCGTATTTTACAACGAGAACATCAACGGAAAGGTGCGCCAGTTCAATCTGTGCGCTGACTGCGCCAAAGCCATGAAGGACGCCGGCGAGTTGGAAGACCTGAGTTCGGCCTTCACAGCTTTTCCCTCCCCCTTTGCGGCCTTGGAAGAAAATTTCTTTCACGATTTCTTTGCCCTTCCCTTCCACGGGACAGGGTTGGCGTCTCCTACGGAACCCAAGAAGTGCCCTATGTGCGGCTCCACCTTCTCGGATATTGCTACCACAGGCAAGGTGGGATGTGCGAAATGCTATGAAACCTTTGCCGATGAACTGGAAAATTCCATCCGTGCTGCCAACGGCAGCGGCAGTCACTTGGGCCGTATTGCCAAAGGTCACAGAGCCAAGAAGGAGAAAGCCAGCCGCATAGCCGCACTCAAAAAGCAGCTCAAGGAAGCGGTGAATGATGAGAATTTTGAAGAGGCTGCCAGTCTGAGAGATCAGATCCGTGCGTTGGAGGATCAGAAGTAAAACAACTGTATTATCCATGAACATGATGGGGCAAAAGGGGACGCTCCTTTAGAAACGACATATTCGTACAAGTCCCCCTGGAAAGGAAGTAAGTAAATATGGCATGGTATCAGGTGCCGGGTCATGAGCAGGACACAGTTATCAGCACACGTGTCCGTTTTGCCCGCAATTTGTCTGAATATCCCTTCCCGTCACGACTGAATGCGGCGGGTGCAAAGGAAATTATAAGCAAAGTAGGCGGTGTGTTGGAGGCCAACGGATTTGTCAAAACCGATTTTTCCGACATCTCCCGCACCATGGCTTATTCCTTAATGGAGAAGCATTATGTCAGCCCTGAATTTATCAGGGAGAGTCTGCCTCACGCACTGTACCTCAATGAACCCTGCAATCTGTCGGTCATGCTCTGTGAGGAGGATCACATCAGGTTGCAGTGTATTCTACCGGGGTTCTCCCTCAAGGATGCATATCAGGGTGCCTGCAAGGTAGAACAGTTGTTGGATGATCGGTTTGATCTGGCCTTTGACGATAAACTGGGTTATCTGACCCATTGCCCCACCAATCTGGGAACGGCTATGCGAGCATCTGTCATGCTGTTCCTACCCGCCACCACACGGGCCGGGCGTATGGAAGCATTATCTGCACGGCTCAACCAGTTGGGACTGACCGTACGAGGCCTGTATGGAGAAGGCTCCGGCGCCGATGGGTACCTGTACCAGATCTCCAATCAGGTGACACTGGGACTGTCCGAGGAAGACACGCTGGAAAAACTGGAGGATGTGATTCGCCAGATTATCGATGGAGAACGCAAATTGCGCACCGCAGTGTCCGGTGAAGAATTGGACCGCCTGACAGACAGGGTTATGCGCGCCGAAGGAATTCTCAGGACCGCACATACTTTGACCTCAGATGAATTTATCAAATTCTCCTCTGAGGTTCGTCTGGGTGTTGCTATGGGCATCATCAACGATATTAAAGTAGAAACCCTGACATCACTCCTGATTGAGGTCATGCCGGCTACACTGACCTTGACAGCCGAGCCTGCTCCCAAAAGCGAACTGGAAAGGGACAAGGCACGTGCAGCCTATGTCAAAGAAAAATTAAGCGGTTCCTGAGTGTACAGTGAACCGATAAGAGTCTGAAAGAAAGTGAAAGCCTTCCACGCGGCTGAATGTTTTACACCTTCCGTCCGGTTACTGTCATCCGGTGGGGCGGAATGGCATCCAACTTTTGCTGTATCGGAAAGGCATGGTCGTATAGTATGAATAACCGTTTTACCAGAAGAGCGCAGGAGGCACTGAACGGTGCCCTGCAAGCAGCATCGGAACTGGGTCATACGTATGTGGGGTCAGAACACATGCTGTTGGGCCTCATGCAGAATCCGGATTCCATTTCTTTCAAATTATTGAGTGCACGGGGCGTTGACAATGAACAGGTACGCGCTGCCGTTATCGAGCAGGCAGGCGAAGGCGTACCCAGCAGCATATCCTCCGCAGATATGACGCCCCGTATGCGTGACATCATTCAACAATCCGCCAGTCTATCCATCCGCTCCGGTCAGAATTATATCGGAACAGAACATCTTCTTCTGGCCCTTTTGGCCGAGACAGACTGTGTCGCTGTCCGAATCCTGGACAGTATGGGTATTCCCGTAGACGATTTGCGGCGGGATGTGATCGCCTTCATCACAGGTACCCCCGGTGGGGAAGCAGCAGACCTGAATGATGCGGCTGTCTCCGGTCGCGAACCCATTGGTAACAGCATGCCGCGTAGCAAAAACAATACCGGTAAAACCGGAAATTCCATTTCCGGGGCTCCGACTCTGTCACAATACGGCCGTGACCTGACAGCCATGGCCCGCGAGGGCAAGGTGGATCCCATCATTGGACGTGAGGCGGAAACCGAAAGGGTGCTTCAGATTTTATCAAGACGTCAAAAGAACAATCCCTGCTTAATCGGTGAGCCGGGTGTAGGAAAAACCGCCGTGGTGGAGGGGT
Organism: uncultured Clostridium sp.; assembly: GCA_964591305.1. GTDB lineage: Bacteria > Bacillota > Clostridia > Oscillospirales > CAG-272 > CAMEON01. The sequence continues at coordinate 2,378 of CAZQAI010000051.1, read as the reverse complement.
TAGCACAACGAATTGTAGACGGCAACGTACCTGAAAACCTACGGGATCGGATCATCGTCACGCTAGATCTGTCCGGCATGATTGCCGGTGCCAAATACAGGGGTGAGTTTGAGGAACGATTCAAACATGTGATGGAGGAAGTACGTAAAAATCCCCAGATCATCCTCTTTATCGATGAAATACACACCATCATTGGCGCGGGAGCTGCCGAGGGCGCCGTGGATGCGGCCAACATCATCAAACCGGCCTTGGCTCGCGGCGAAATGCAAGTCATCGGTGCCACGACCATTGCCGAGTACCGTAAGCACATTGAAAAGGATGCAGCCCTTGAACGCCGGTTCCAATCCGTCATGGTCGGAGAACCCTCCGAGGAGGAGGCTGTGGAGATTCTGCGCGGCTTGCGCTCCAAGTATGAAGCACATCACAAACTGAAAATATCCGATGAGGCGCTGGAAGCCGCCGTACACCTTTCGGTGCGGTATATTCCCGATCGTTTCCTACCGGATAAGGCCATCGATCTGGTCGATGAAGCTGCTTCCAGAATGCGTATTTCAGCGCACACCTCCCCGCCTGATCTCAAGAATATGGAGAGCCGTCTGACGTCTATCGCACGGGAAAAGGAGGAAGCGGTCAAGAATCAAGAATTTGAGCGGGCAGGCTTGCTGCGCGATGAAGAAAAGAATCTGCGTGCCTCCTTTGAACAGGCCAAATCCGCCTGGTCCCGTGAGCAGGACAGCAAATCGACTGAAGTGGGTGCATCTGAGATTGCCGATGTGGTGACTCAATGGACCGGCATTCCCGTGAACCGACTGCTGGAGGGAGAGGGTGAACGTCTTCTTCACCTAGACGATACACTCAAGGAGCGTGTCATCGGGCAGGATGAGGCCGTCACAGCTGTAGCCAAAGCCATCCGCCGTGGCCGTATGGGACTAAAAGACCCGAAACGGCCCATTGGATCCTTCATCTTCCTGGGCCCCACTGGCGTAGGTAAGACCGAGCTGTCCAAGGCGTTGGCTGCCGCTATGTTCGGCGATGAATCCGCCATGATCAGGCTTGACATGTCGGAGTATATGGAGAAACACAGTGTCTCCAAACTCATTGGGTCGCCTCCCGGATATGTTGGCTTTGAAGAAGGTGGCCAGTTAACCGAAAAGATTCGACGTCACCCCTATTCGGTCGTGCTCTTTGATGAAATTGAAAAGGCACATCCCGATGTCTTCAATATTTTGCTTCAAGTGCTGGACGATGGTATTCTTACCGATTCTCAGGGGCGGCGGGTAGACTTTAAAAATACTGTCATCATTATGACCTCTAACCTGGGTGCATCCTCTGGCAATGACCATAAAACACTGGGCTTTACAGGTTCGTCTGCAGCCAGTGAGCCGGACAACGCCGCACGTGAACGCATGATGAACGCGTTGAAAGGTGCTTTTCGCCCGGAATTCATTAACCGTGTGGATGACATCATCGTTTTCCATTCATTGAGAGAAGAACAAATCAAGGCCATCGCCTCACTGATGCTGGAGGAGGTACGCCGCAGGGTTCTGGCCCTTGACATTGGCATGGAGTTTGATTCCTCTGTATCCGAGCTGATCGCCAAGGAAGGCTTTGATCCTGTGTATGGGGCAAGACCGCTGCGTCGGGCTGTTGTCCGTCTGGTGGAGGACTCCTTCTCTACGGAGATGTTGGAAGGAAAGATTAAAGCAGGCGACAGTGTACGCGCCGTAGCATGTGATGGTAAGCTGGTTTATGAAGTGAACCAAGCCTCGCAGGCGCATGCAAGTCATGACAGTATGCAGGATAATGCAAGCAATCAAGAGGATCAAGAATCAAATAGCCAAACGCAATCATGACAATACAACAATCGACCCACATCCATACAGGGGCTGACTCACGCCAGTGAGCCGGCCCAATTCAAAAGGCTTACACACCGCCATGTGTAAGCCCCTTTCTTTGTTATATCCTATTCATATCCCGCTTTGCCTGATCATATCGGCAGTATTCATATCTTCTCCGGCAGAGCGTCAATTTCTTTCTACAGCAGTCTGAAGACCAGAGCCACCAGATACCCGCGTCTGCTATGGCGTTATTGAGTCTGACTGAAACGGGCATCATCAGGCGACCGCCCTACTCTCTGTACTGTCCCCAATTGATAATGGGAACGAAGAAAAGATACCCGTCGGGCAGTTCAATGTTCAGTGAGTCGTAACTGAGCCAGGAGATATAGGACGCATCAAACCAGTTGGGGTGATTCGCCATGTCAAAGCCATAAGTCCGGATCTGCTTGGCCTTCTCTATATCTTCCCTGCACGCCTTATAAAACATTTAAGGCACCACCGCACAATTGAGAGAATCGAAATCATGCACCAGCCCAAAGT
>CAZQAI010000050.1:0-9060 GCA_964591305.1 uncultured Clostridium sp. | reverse complement strand
TTGAAAGTTCTTTGGGGGTCTGTGCGTTCCTCCGTTCCCCGGCTGAACTGTAACACGCATGCAGATTTTTTTTATAGCAAAGCGTAAAATTCCATTGACTTCCCCCCGTTCATTTGGTATAATAGATAGGTGTTTTAAAAGACTGGATGTATGCGCGACCACGCATACTGTCAATCATAACCCACAAGCCCGGCTGTGAGAAAGGAGTACAGCATGCACTGGAATATAAAGAAAACCTGGAAAAAAATCATTGTCTGTGAGATGGCCTTCTTACTGTGTCTTGGCTTAGCGTTCAACGCCACCGGATGCGATGCGAAAATGACCTGGAGGGTTGAGGTCGGGGATCCCCTGCCGACGGAGGCCAAGCAGCTGGGAGCTGATTTCTCTCCGGTCATGAGAGATTATGACGAGGACTGCATCCGCCACGCTGGCACTTATGAGATTTGCCTGATTGATGCGGGAGGCGCGACATACAATGTGCAGTTGGTGGTGGTGGACAAAACCGCTCCCGTGGTCGTACCCAAGCATGTTTTCTGTGCGCAGGGACAAGCCCTGCCCAAAGCAGAGGATTTTATCGGCTCCATTGAAGAGTATGACGACTACACCGCCGTTTTCACGCAGGAATTGCCGGATCTGACCGAGCTGGGAGATTATGATGTGAGCTTCCGTGTGGAGGACGCCAGCGGCAATTCCACCGCAGAGCTGCACTCCGTGGTCTCGGTTATCCAGGACACAGAGCCGCCGGTGTTTGTCCAGCTGCCCTCTCTGTCTGTCATGCTGGGGGAAGCCATCGCTTACAGAGATGGCCTGATCGTGACTGACAATTGCTGTGGGGAGGTGAATGTGACGGTGGATACCTCTCATGTGAACCCCTCTGTCGCCGGGAGCTATCCTGTCTACTATACCGCCGTGGACGCTTCAGGCAATACCGCCCAGGCAGATTCTATGGTGTATATCAAATCGGATGGGATCACAGAGGCGCTCCTGAATTCGATCGTGGACAGGATCCTGACCCAAATCGTCACCCCCGACATGTCCAAGGAGGAACAGCTGCGTCAGGTGTACAGCTATATTCAATCCAACATCTCCTATGTGTCCGAATCCGACAAATCCGACTGGGTACGGGCAGCCTATGACAGTCTGTATGTGTCGGGAACCGGAGACTGCTTCAATTTCTTTGCCGCCGCCAAGGCCTTCATCCGCCGACTGGGCATTGAGTACCTGGAGGTGCAGCGTACACCCGGCCTGACGGAGGACACCCACTACTGGCTGATGGTCAACATCGGCACCTCTGAGGCTCCCCAATGGTATCACTACGACTGCACCCGTCTGCGCAGTGAGTACAACCACAGCGGCTGTCTGCTGACTGATAAGCAGATCAAGGCATACAACATGGTGCGGGCCAATTTCTACGCCTATGATACATCCCTGTATCCGGCTACGTCTACCAAAATCATCACCCCCACACCGGCGTTGGAGCCTTTCTATCGCTGAGGAGGGCTTCCCATGCTAACCAACATTCTGCAATATCTGGACAACACCGCCGGTCGTGTCCCTGACAAAATCGCCTTTTCGGACGGAGAGGGCGGGCTGACCTTCCGGGCATTGTCCTCCCTCTCCCGGCACATTGGCTCCGCTCTTGCCGATGCGGGCTACGCACATGAACCGGTGGCCATCCTGATGGACCGACACCCCGAGGAAATTGCCGCTTTTTTCGGTGTCATCAGGGCCGGTTGCTTCTACGCCGCTTTGGATGCCGATATGCCCCCCTCCAGGATGGGACTGATCCTTTCTTCCCTGTCCCCGCGGGTGCTGATCTGTGACCGCAAAAACCGGGAGCGGGCCGATCGCCTTGTTTCCTTCGGGCTTTTTGCGGGGAGCATCCTTTTGTATGATGACCTGTCTGCCGCTGCCGAAGCGCCCGATCGTCTTGCGGCGATCCGCAAGGCGCAGATCGACCAGGATCCCATCTACGTAGTCTTCACCTCCGGCTCCACCGGCATCCCCAAGGGGGTGGTGGCCTGCCACCGTTCTGTGATCGATTACACCGAATCTCTCTGCGAGGCCATTGGATTTTCTGAGCAAACGGTGTTTGCCAATCAAACGCCGCTGTACTTTGACGCCCCACTCAAGGAAATCATGCCCACCATCAAGTACGGCGCCACCACCTATCTTGTACCCCGTATGCTCTTCTCCTTTCCGGTGCCGCTGTGCAGGTATCTCAATCAACACAAGATCAATACAGTCTGCTGGGTGGTATCTGCCCTTTGCATGATCTCCGCCTGCGGCGGTCTGGATGCGGTCAAGCCGGAATACCTGACCACCGTCTGCTTCGGGAGCGAAGTCTTCCCCCGGAAGCAGTACGATCTGTGGCGGGCGGCTCTGCCCAACGCAAGCTTTTTTAACCTGTACGGCCCAACTGAGGCCACCGGCATGTCCTGCTATTGGCCTGCCACCCGTCCCCTCGATCCGGACGAACCCATTCCGATTGGCTATCCCTTCCGAAACACAGACATCCTGCTGCTCACCCCTGACGGCCGCCGGGCCGACATTGGCGAGGTAGGGGAAATCTGCATGAGGGGCACCTGCGTGACACTGGGATATTACAATGATTCGCAAAAGACAGCCGAGGCCTTTGTCCAGAATCCCCTGAACACGGCCTATCCCGAACTGATTTACCGCACCGGGGACCTGGGGCGGTACAATACGCACGGCGAGCTGGTGTTTGTCTGCCGCCGGGATGCCCAGATCAAGATTCTGGGTCACCGGGTAGAGTTGGGGGAGGTGGAAGCCGCCGCTCAGCGTTCGGATGGAGTACAGGCCGCCTGTTGTGTATACGATGAAAAGCGAACCCGTCTGGTTCTTTTTTATGTGGGCAATCTGTCCCCCGCCGAGCTTTCACGAGCCTTGATCGACGCCCTTCCCCGTTACATGCTCCCGGCCCGCATCGTTCGCCTTGACGTCATGCCACTGACGCCCAACGGCAAGATCGACAGAAAGGGCCTGCGGGAGTCGGCTGAAGCGCTGGACCGATAATTACCCGGCGGAAAACCCGTCACAACCCGGAACGGCGGCCGTTCTGAACGTTTGAATGAGAGAAAGGACATGCCATGGAAACCATACTTGACATACTGCACGAGCTACACGACGATATCGATTTTCAGTCCCGAGAGGGCCTCATTGAGGATGGCATCCTCAATTCTCTGGACATAGTGACCATTGTCACCGAGGTGGCCGACAGACTGGATGTGCAGATCCCGGCGGAGGAAATTCTGCCGGAGAATTTTGACTCGGCGGCGGCCATCTGGGCGTTGGTTGAACGGCTGGACGAGGCGTAACGGCCGGGTCGGGGTGACATGAGCTACACCACACTGACCTTTGTGGTCTTTACAGCGGCCACACTGCTGCTCTACTGGCTGACGCCCGGGCGGATACGGTGGGTGGTGCTTCTTTGCGCCAGCCTACTGTTTTATGCCGCCGGGGACTGGTGGTACCTGCCTTTCCTGTTCACCACAGTACTGTCCACCTGGCTGATCGCCCAGATGATGGAGCGCCGGGCCTGTCGGGATGAGGCCGACCTTAACGCCCGTCGGGCCGATATGAGCCGGGAGGAACGCAAAGCCTTCAAGGCTGCAGGCAAGAGGGTCCGTTTCAGGATGCTGCTGTTGGGTCTTGTCCTCAACTTCGGCCTTTTGGCTGTGCTGAAGTACACCGGCTTTGCCATACGGACGGTCAATGGGTTGTCCGGGCTGTGGGGTGCCTCCCCCCTGACTGTCCCTTCCCTCATCCTTCCGTTGGGTATATCCTTCTACACATTCCGCTCCACGGCCTACCTGATCGATGTCTATCGCGGCAAGACCCCGGCAGCCCGGAATCTGCCGAAATACGCCCTGTTCATCACCTTCTTTCCGGCGGTGACACAGGGCCCCATCTGCCGGTATCATGACCTGGCCCCCTCCCTCCTTTCGCCTCGCCGACTGAACTGGGCAGACATGGCAGCCGGTTTTGTCCGTGTGCTGTGGGGATATTTTAAAAAGGTAGTGGTGGCGGACACCGCCATGACGGCCGTCCGGGTCATTGTGTCTGATGCCGGGGAGCTTGGGGGCATGTACACTTTTATCCTCATCCTGGTCTACTCCGCTGTCATATACGGAGACTTCACGGGCGGCATGGACATGTCCATCGGTCTTGCCCGGATGATGGGCATCCGGCTGACTGAGAACTTTGACCGCCCCTTCTCCTCAGAATCCACCCAGGAATACTGGAACCGATGGCATATCACCATGGGCTCCTGGTTCACGGATTATGTATTCTACCCTCTGTCCGTATCAAAGCCCATGCAACGGCTGTCCAAATGGAGTCGGGCTCACCTGGGCCGAGCCGTGGGAATGCGGGTGCCTGTATACGTTGCCACGCTGGTCACCTGGTTCCTGACAGGACTTTGGCACGGCGCCTCCTGGAATTTCATTGTCTGGGGCATGCTGAATGGAGCTGTCATTCTGATTTCCAACGAGTGCAAGCCGCTGTATGCCCGCTTCCACCGGCGGCATCCCGGCCTGGGCGGCAAGCGATGGTACCACGATCTGTGTGCCATCCGCACCTTCCTGCTCATGGGTCTTATCCGCAGTCTGGACTGCTACCGGGATGTGCCTCTGACCTTCCGAGCCTGGGGCTCCATGCTCTGGAATTTCGGCTCCTGGGCCGACCTGGCCGGGGGACGGGTTGCGGAACGGCTGGGGCTTGCCCCGGCGGTGTGGATCATGTTGGGTGTATCGGTGCTGATCCTGTTCCTGGTGGGACGGAGTGAGAGGCGACGAGCCCAGGGATCTCCTCCCCTGCCGGACCGACTGGCGGCACATCCTATCCCCTGGGCAGCTGTCTGTGGACTCATACTGGTAGTGATCCTTCTCTTCGGCAGCTACGGCATCGGGTATGACGCCTCCGACTTTATTTACGGGCAGGTATAGGAGGTGCAAGCCCATGAAGCCAAAACATGTTGTACATCCAATCCTTGTTCGCACACTGTGCATCCTCCTGTCCCTGACCCTTGCAATAGGTGCTTTATGGGTGGCGGGCCGTGTGCTGGAGCCCAAATACCTGACCGCCTCCCCGGAGGGCTCTCTGACTGCGGAATATTACCGGGATGTAGCCCAGGTATCCCACGATGTGTTGTTTGTGGGAGACTGTGAGGTATACGAATCCTTCATTCCCGCCGTCCTGTGGGAGCAGTATGGCGTGTCCTCCTGCGTCCGTGGAAGTGCCCAGCAGCTGGTCTGGCAATCCTACTACCTTCTTGAGGATGCCCTGCGCTACGAGACGCCGGAGGTGGTGGTCTTTAATGTACTGTCCCTCAAGTACGGTCAGCCGCAGAGTGAAGCCTACAACCGTATGACACTGGACGGCATGGCGTGGTCTCCTGTGAAGTGGAAGGCCATTCGGGCCTCCATGACAGACGAAGAGTTCTGGCTGACCTACCTGTTGCCCGCTCTTCGGTTCCATGGCCGGTGGAGTGAGCTCCAGGCCGAAGATTTTGTATATGCCTTCGCAGAGAAACCGGCCGTATCGGACGGTGGTTACCTGATGCAGACCGGCATCCAGGCCTACGACCCGGACGCAGACGGACTGCACGAAACACTGACCGATCCGACTCTCCCCCAGGAATCCATGTCGTGGCTGGACAGGATGGCTGATCTGTGTCAGGATCGTGGCATCCGTCTGGTGCTGATCAAGTCGCCCACCAACTCCTGGAGGTACTGGTGGCATGACGAGTGGGATCGGCAGGTGGCGGAGTATGCCGCATCCCGGGGACTGTCCTATTACAATATGATTCCCGATGCCGCCGACATGGGACTCGACATGACGCAGGACACCTATGACGGCGGCATCCACCTGAATGTGTACGGAGCCGAAAAGCTGTCAATCTGGTTTGGCCGCATCCTCTCTGAGGAGCTGGATGTCCCCGACCGCCGGGGAGAAGCGGCTTATACAAAGGTCTGGGACGCCCGGGTCTCCGCCTTTCGGGATAAACTCGCCGTCAGGGAGACAGAAACAGAGACAGAGACAAAGGAAAAGGAGCCGCAATAAACAGAAAAAGGCTGACAATAAAATCGGGGAATAGGCCAAGAATAAACATCGATGAAATGGAGAAAGAAGACCATGAACAAGAAAATGTATGCAATGTCAAAAAAGCTTTGTCTGCTGGCCGCTCTGCTGGCGCTGATGTGTGCTGTCTGCGCCTGCGGAGACAACCGTGATCAGGAAAAGTATGTGTTCGTATCCGGCGGTGTGACCCTGGAGGCCGGCGCCCCTGCAGGGGACGCCATAGAGCGTCTCGGGGAGCCGATCCATTATGCTGAGTCCGGCTCCTGCGGCGGCATTCCCGGGCTGGACAAGGTATATGCCTACCAGGGCTTCACTGTCTACACCACCCCCGGCACGGACGGGGACACGATAGCCAAGATCGAACTGACCGACGACTCGGTCAAGACCCCCGAGGGCCTGACCATCGGATCCACTGAGCAGGCCGTCACAGACGCACTGGGCGTGGGAGAAAATGCAGGGGCCGGCCTGGTCTATACCGCCGGCAACACCAAGCTGACTTTTGTCCTGCGGGACGGCAAGGTGACCAATATTCAGTACGCTGCCAAGTAGGGACAAGGAAGTGGGAGAACGGGAGAACGGGGGAACGAAAGAACGAGGAAACGCCTGGGGGCTTCTTGAAAGAAGCCCCCAGACCCGCAAGAACTTTTAAAAATGTATATATATTTGGTGTGTTATTCCCATCATGCCAGGGAGGCCAGCGCTCCTGGCACCCAAAATACCGGAAGCGCATTCGCTGGGGCCCCTCCCCCCGCTCTGTAGCAGAAAAGGGAGCGTAGGAGGACGGGGGAGCGGGAGAACGAGGAACGAGGGAGCGCCTGGGAGCTTCTTGAAAGAAGCCCCCATCTGGGTGATTCAGTCCAGATATGACCTCCAAATTTATATTTTTATAGAAAAAGGATTTACAATGATGAAGAAAATCAGAATAGAAGAATGCCCGTTTTGCGGCGGTCACGACATGATTGAAACACGTGTTGCTTCATATGGCGGCGCATCTCTGATGCCCGAGAATAGCAACTGGCGTAGCGCCGCACTTTTTGCTACGCTCTGCCGTGAGTGCGGAAGCGTAGTCCGCACCTATTGCAAAGACCCCGAAAAGTTATTCCCCAGAAAAGAACGTAGGGAATGATTCTGAAAAAATCGACACCAAAAGCCGAGCTCCGTTAAGAAGTCCGGCTTTTGCTTTGCCTGACTGTGATGGAGTTGCTCAATCAGATGTCACAAAACACATGTCTCAAGTCACGGGTCTTGCGGCATGTACCATTACTTTTCCCCGCCCAGTACAAGCCATATGATCAGCGCCACCTCAAGAAGACCAATGACGCACAGGAGAATCAGGTACAATCCTTTTGGCTTACGCACGGGGAACGGGGAGACAAAGCACACAGCGGTTACGAGCATGGCAAAAGGGTATATGTACTGTCCGAATCCGCCGGGCAAAAGCAGGGACAGGGCATAGGCGAGAGGAAAGATCAGGGCTGAGGTTGTCACGGGCAGGCCAAGGTAAGAGGTGCGGCGGGCGGTGGTGGTCTTCTGCCTCTCCTCTTCGGTGACATTGAAGTAGGCCAATCGGATGAGGGCGCAGAGAATGAACAGGCAGCTTACACCCCAGGTGACAGCCCGGTTGACCGTACTGTCCGGAAGGATCATGGAAATGCCGATCACGGCAGGCAGGACCCCAAAGCAGACAATGTCAGACAGCGAGTCCAATTGAATGCCGAATTTCTTTTCCTGCTCGGTGCTTCTCTTGCGTGTTCTTGCAATTTTTCCGTCAAACATATCGCATACGCCCGACACAATCAAGCAGTAAATGGCATACCGAGGTTGCCCCAGGCCCGCAAAACATATGCCAAGCGAGGATGCCAACAGGCTGAGAAATGTCATGTACACAGTATAATTATAGAAACCGATCATAGGTATGGATTCTCCTTCAGGTTGGAATTGACAGCATACCGGACGCCCTTATCTGCGGAGGTCATGCCTGCGATACACCTACGGTGAACGAATCTCTTGTATGAATCTATTATACAACATCTTGCCCGTTTATGCAAGACCTTGCGTCGTTTTTTTTGGCAAAATTACGAAGAAACGGTTACAGTTCAGCCAGGAAGAAAAGAAGTTCCTTCCCTCCCCCGAACCCCTCCTATCTTCCAGACCCTTCAAAAAAGCCTGGCCAGGCATAAGCCGAGGAGCTTCCGGAGATGCAGTCGCTTGCAGACAAATCATGCTATACTCGGCTAAGCTGTAACCAAATCTGTTTTCTTTCAAATAATATCCTTTGCGTATAGCTTGACAAAACGGCTCACATGCTGTATAATATCGGTTGTTATGACTTCGGCTTACAGGCCGGAAAGGAGGCGTGTGCCGTATGGATTCTCCCCATCCCCGCCAAACGGATTGCGATACGTCAACTTCACCTGCAGCCACTGATTCCGACGCAGTTTGTGACCCCCTTTCGGTGTCTGCTCCCTCTGCCTCTGCGGCAGCAGACACCCCCCCTGCCGGAGATAAACCTCTTTATCCCGTCGATACTGTGTTGTCCATCGCCACCGATATGGGTGTTGCTTTGCTCCGGTGCGGGGCGGATGTCCATCGGGTAGAGGACACCATGACCCGCATATGCACGGCCTACGGGGCTACACGCTCGGATGTCTTTGTCATTACCTCCCTCATTACCGCTGAGGTGGCCATGCCGGATGGCTCCACCGCCGCCCGGGTGCGGCGGGTAGGTGTTGTGTACAATCACCTGGGCCGCCTGGAAGAAATCAACAGCCTTTCCCGGTCGATATGCGCTGCTCCCCGACCTCTGTGCGAGGTAAGGGCCAAGCTGGACAGCATTCACCATTTACGGCCCATCCCCGAGTGGCTTTGCTACATCGGGGGCATGCTGGCTACCGGCAGTTTTGCTTTGTTCTTTGGAGGAAGTCTGGCGGACGGTGTCTCAGCGGCCATCATCAGTCT